>NZ_JZIR02000077.1:0-879 GCF_000961955.2 Hymenobacter sp. AT01-02 | reverse complement strand
GCTAAGGCCAGCGCTGCTTCGCGCCGGTACTGCACTTCTGGCTGGGCCAGAAAAGGCAGTAGGGCGGCGGCATTGCGCTCATCTTGTGCCGTTGCAATCTGCCGGAGCGTGGCATTGGCGGCAAACTTGTTGGGGGTCTTGGCCGTGGTGGTAGTGGCTGGGGGCTGCGTAGAGCACGCCAGCAGCGTAGCGCAACCGGTTAGGGCTACTACGGCCGTCGCCCGGCGGAAGTCGGTTCGGTTCATGTTGCTCCAAAGTAAGAAAATGACTCCGGTCTGAAGCTACTTTCCACAAACTTGCCCAAGCCTTACCGCTAGTACCAGCCGGTAAAATCAGAATATATTCCAGTCTTTTACTGGTCGTCGGCGTAACGTGGCGGGGCCTTATTGGGCATCCGCCGCTACCCCATCCAGCACTTCCCCCAGCCTGTTGAACAGCACCTCGTTGCCCTCTTGCTGGTACGTGCTGAGGGCGGCATCGAACTGGCTTAGGTCGTAGAGGAAGGCTTTCAAGTTATCGGGCGTAATGGCCTCAAAGTGACGTCCGTAGCCCAGCTTTTCCACCTCAGCGGCATTGAGAAACTGTTCAAACTGAGCCGGAATGGGCACCGCACAAATAGGCTTGTGTAGGAATACGGCTTCGCTGATCAGGGAAAAACCACCGTTTGTTACTACGGCGCGGGCACTGGCCAAGTCATCGATAAAGCCTTGCTCACTGAATGCCCGCAGCTGCACATTGGCGTGATTTTCTTCCTTATTAAAGCCGTACACCCGAAACTCTTGGTCTGGTAGCTGTTGGAGCTGAGTCACCAAGTCCTTTTGCGTGGTAGCCGACTGGTACACGAGCACGTGCTGACCTTGCGTGGGCCGAGCCCGCAAA
>NZ_JZIR02000076.1:0-77688 GCF_000961955.2 Hymenobacter sp. AT01-02 | reverse complement strand
GCCATACTGTCCTGCTGGAGCTGCTCGGTGACGTGCTGCTCTTCTGCCGGATCCTCCACGAACAGCCCTGGCCAGCCTACCCATACGTTATCACCCGATTGGTAAATTGACCCCAGCCCGGTGGCTAAGCCTCCTTCGCTTGGTTGAAACGTGAGACCTTTGGCAGTGCGCTGCACCTTCGTGGGCAGACGGTTGGAGATGATGATGGTTCTGGGCATAACACAAATGGGATGAGAACATCATCCGACACGGCCGTTATCGAAGTTTTGATTGGAATCTGGCAACTGCTTCTCAGTCCCCGCTAGCCTGGCATGTACCCCGGCTTGCTAGAGGTAATCTGCCCACGGCTGCTTTCGCCTGGCGGCGAAGAGCCTGTTTAACTCAGGCAGTACTACCTAGGCGTAGCCCTCCATTGTGCACAAGCACGAATACTGAAAAGCTTCCCTTTTGTACGGCAGGCCAAGTGCAGCGGAGGGCGCTATAAATACGTATTTTACGCTTCGGCAAGTGCGTATTCAACCCTGCTTTGCGCAAGTAGCCTGGCCGTTGCAAATACCTCGTAGCGTGCTACTAAGGATGCTGGTGCCAACGGGCCTGGCCGCCTGATGGAGTGAGCTCCCATGCTTTTTCATTGCCTTCCTGAAGTCATCGTAAGCGGAAGTAGGCGCGTAGCATTTGGCCACTAAATCCAAGCTGAAGCAGCCCACCTGTCAGTGCATCCCCGTAGGTTCGGGCGCATATTAGGGTGGGCAGGAACTAGCGGCAGCGTACCAGATTCCAGGCATTCCAGCATCTGAGAAGGTACAAACGTAGTGGGTAGTCTAGCCTCCTTACCAAGCTGCAACAGCAGCAACGACACGACCCAGGGCGCTATACGGCCACTGCCATCTTTCAAGGACAACTGATAGTACATGAGCTCCCACGTAGAGCAACGCAACCAGTACGAAGTGGTGAAGCGAAAGGGAAAAAACGCCACTTCAGCAGGGAAAAGCGAATTTTATAAGGTAGACGGAAAGGTGGTATCCTATTTAAAACGTGCAGCAACTTCAGCAGGGCCAGAGAAGAAATACAGAATTCACAGCCGTTGAAATATGGATTTGAGCCTTGGGGCGGCATAGAAGAGAGTAAAAGCAAGGCTAGCAGCCGTACTTGTTGGCGCAGTATTTACGGATTAGCCGCACCCAAAATCAGTGTTTTCTGGGGCGAAGGCCGCTCGCCAGATCAATAGCTTTGCCCGCTATTGATGCTACTAGTACTGTAATTGGGATGAGGAAGCTAGCCATTTATGTGAGTGGGAAGCAGGATTGCGCAGGGGTAAGCTTGCGCGGTGGCTGCGCCGATTCTGCGGAAGCGGTATATCTACAGCAAGCGTTGGAACAGATAATCCAGCAGTTTCGGCAGCGAGACCTACCGTGCCTGTGGCTAGACTGTCGCCACCTGGAAACCCTGAGTTGGCAAGGCCAGCGGGCCCTCCTGCATGTCGACAATCTTGCCCGTACAGCGGGTATTTGCCTGTTTTGGTGCGGTTTGAATGCCTTGGTAGGTGAGCAGTTGCGCACTAGCGGGCTCTACTCCTTGCTGTATGTACGCACAGCCAAGGAATATGCCGGGCCATTGCTACTATTAGAGGAGAACTTACCGGCAACGGTGCAGCTAGTCCGACGAGGCGAAAACCGCTAGCCTGACGAATGTTGCCGAAGCCTATCCCGCTTTCGACCAGAGCCCGATGGCTGAGCAGTGCGCATACGAATAGTTTTTGGGTAGGCAGGATGTAGGCGAAGAAGTGCCACGCCATGGGTGGGCGCCCTAGGCAAGAGCAGAACTACACTACTTCAAAGTGTTTCTGGCAGCCTTCTGCTTCCGAATTTCTACGGGCTTATGCGGGGCGAAACCCGTAATTTTATAGTCCTACCAACGGATAGTGCCATCAGTGGATGGCTGCCCAGCGCGCACTTCTGCTGCTCAGATCGGTAAGCACGAAAAAACTCGCCTTACCTTTCTGCCGCAACTCAGCCTCTACGCTCCCGCTCTGCCTGCTTTACCCCACCAGCGCATGAAATACCGTTCCTTTCCGCTGGGTGTGTTAGCGGCCGCTACCTTACTAAGCGCCTGTCACACCCCGAAACCTGCTGCCACTATGGTGTCGTCTACTGCTGCTTCTGCCACCGAAGCGCCGCTCATCTGGAAATCTGGGGAGTACGCCCTCTACGCCGACCGGGTAGAGCAGGGGCCGTACGTAGCGCGTGCCGTTTCGCGCACCGAACTAACCTCCAATTACCAAAGCCCCGCCAACGAGTTTCAGAGCCCGCAGATCGACTTCAAGTTCAGCCTCAATGGCAAGGATAATGAACTGGCCCCCGGGCAAAACCATAGGCTGGTGGCCTTGCCAAAACCAGGCAACACCGAGGTAGAAACGCCCCTGCTCACCTTCGGGCAACACTACGTGGATCAAACGCCGGTGCCCTCCAACACCTACTTAGCTCCAAATACGAAACTGAAAATTCGGCTGGACTTGCGGCCGGTGCTGGCAGCCTTCAAGAAGCAAGGCTACTATACTACCTATCGGGGCGAGAAGCTGTATCAGCAGGATTTCAAGCACGTATTTGTGGCTGGTAACACTGCGCCCCTAAGCTGGGACTTCGATAACTTGGTCAACAAGCCCGAACTGGAGTTGAAAGACCCCGATGGCGACGGTATTTACGAGGTGACGCTGGTGCTGAATGCGCCTACGGCCGCTAAAACCACCGCTGGGCAGTGGCAGCAAACCATTAACACGGCCGACTTTCCTCAGTTGAAATCTCCCTACCCGCTGTTAGACGCGCTCTACAACCTGTCCTTGGAAGAGGCGCGGCGCGCCGTGGAACCCGACAGCACCTTCCGCACGGGTAAGGAATGGGCTGGGGTTTGGACGCGTGACATCAGCTACAGCATTATTCTGGCCCAGGCCACGCTGCAACCCCAAGTGGCTATGAACAGCCTCTTGCGCAAGGTGTCGCCCGAGGGGCGCATTATTCAGGATACGGGCACCGGCGGCGCCTACCCGTGCTCTACGGACCGCATTATTTGGGCTACGGCAGCCTGGGAAATCTACAAAGTGACTGGCGACCCCGCTTGGTTGCGGCAGGTGTACCCTATCATCAAAAAGTCGATTGAGGACGACCAGCAGAACGCCTACGATGCCCAAACTGGCCTCGTGCGGGGCGAATCGTCGTTTCTGGACTGGCGCGAGCAAACCTACCCGCGCTGGATGCAGCCCGTGGATATTTACCAGAGCGAAAACCTGGGCACCAACGCCGTACATTTTCAAGCCAACCAAGTACTGGTCCAGATGGCCGAGCAGCTCGGCGAGGCAGCTGTAGCTACTAAGCACCGTGCCCTGGCAGCGCGTATCAAGCAGGGCATCAATCAGCACCTGTGGCTAGACAAGCAGGGCTACTACGGGCAGTTTCTTTATGGGCGCACCAGCTTGGTTGTGTCGCCGCGGGCGGAGGCGCTGGGCGAGGCCCTGAGCGTACTATTTGGCGTGGCCGAAGGCAGTAGGCTCAGCAGATAATAGCCCAAACGCCCACCACGCCTTACGGCATTGCCTGCATCTACCCGCAGATTCCGGGTATCCCGCCTTACCACAATAATGCCGTGTGGCCCTTTGTACAGAGCTTCTGGACCTTAGCTGCTGCCAAGGCTGGCAACGAGCAGGCCGTGCTAGAAAGCCTGGCGGCCATTTACCGACCGGCTGCCTTGTTTCTAACCAATAAGGAGAACTACGTAGCGCAGAACGGGGACTTTGCCGGCACCCAAATCAACTCCAGCAACATGCTCTGGAGCCTATCGGGCAGCTTAGGTATGGTGTACAAGGTGCTATTCGGCATGGATTTCCAGCCCGACCGCCTTGTGTTTCGCCCCTTCGTGCCCCAAGCCCTGCAGGGTAGTCGCCAACTAACCGGTTTTAAGTATCGGGGAGCGGTGCTCGATATTGACGTGCAGGGCTTCGGCAACGAAATCAGCACAATTACTCTTGATGGTCAGCCCCTGCCTGATGCCGCCGTACTCGCTACACTAACGGGCCAGCACCAGGTACGGATTGTACTGCGTAGCCAAGCCCCGGCAGCTGCGGCCGTGAACCGGGTAGCTAACCTGTTTTCTCCCGAAACGCCCAGCGTAACCTACGCTAACGGGCGGCTAACGTGGACGCCGCAAGCTGATGCTAAGGCCTACCAAGTATTGCGCAACGGTCAGTTCGCCGCTCGCACCACCGAAACCAGCTTCGTAGTGCCCGCCGGTTCCTACGCCGAGTACCAGGTAGTGGCCCTAAATGGGCATGGGCTGGAATCGTTTGCCAGCGAGCCGCTGCCCGTGCGGGGCAATAGCTTCAGTCGAGAAACGCAGCTCGAAACTATTACCCCCAAGGCTGCTCTTCCCTATAAGGGATTCAGCGGCGCGGGCTTCGTGGAAATCAGCACTACCACTAACCAGACCCTGACCATACCCGTAGTGGTGCCCGCTGACGGCCTCTATGCTATTGATTTCCGTTATGCCAACGGCAATGGGCCTATCAACACCAATAATCAGTGCGCCATCCGCACCCTGCGCCTTGGTGGTCAGCAGCTTGGCACCGTAGTGCTGCCTCAGCGGGGAGTAGACGAATGGTCGAATTGGGGCTTCTCAAACCCAGTGACAGTTCGGTTGAAGAAGGGTAGTCAGGTCCTCACCCTCGCCTACGAACCCGCCAATACCAATATGAACGGGGCGGTAAACCAAGCCATGCTCGACTACCTACGTTTAACCCGAATCCAGTAAGCCAAGAGTCAACTATTTCTTACACCCCGGAGCGGCCTTGCTACTAAGTGAGGCCGTTCTGGTGTATGCAATCTTTAGTTCTATGGCTGTTTATTTTCTTCTCAGGAAGAAAGCACAATGTATTCTACAGACGGGCTACACGCATTCTGGCCGGAACACTGCTAGAGTGTTCCGGCCAGAATGCGTGTAGAACCGCGCTTTATGCTGCCCTTATAGTTTGTCCTGCTCGGGCTTCTGCACGCTGTCGTCTTTGTGCATATCGCCATTGATGTAGTCTTCGTCACCTTTGGCCGCGCTGTGTAGGTGCATGGCGTTGGGGTCGAGGCCGCGGGTCTGAGCACCAGGGCCGCGCTGTTCTGCTACGGTCTGCTGGCTGTCGTTGCCGGGGTAGATGGCCTCTTGGCCGTTGGGCTGGGTGGCGTCGGTGTTTTCGGGGGTGTTTTGCGAAGTATCTGCCATGGGAAGGGTGGTTGCTGGTGAAGGAATGGAATGGGCAGAGAGGCCCACTGTAGAGCAGGAGCCTAAGCGGGCCCTACCTTCAGCTATACGAGCAGTTGCCGTCCTGGTTCATGTACTAAGAGCAAACAAAAATGCCTTAGCGGTTATGCTAAGGCATTGCTATGCGTAGGCTAGGCAGGAAACGATTAGTTATACGGCAGTATTTATCGGCACCAAGAAATCGGCGCGATATTGTGCTACCAGGGTAGTGCTGGATAACACTACTGTAGCATATCCTTTAGGCATCTCCGTGTACAGTAAGCTCACCTGCGGATTAACCCACTGCTGACTAGAGCTGGTGAGGGCACGGCTAGGACCGTAGGCGCGGGCCATCAGGGAGTACAAGCCTTGGCAGTTAGCCTGACCCAGCACCCGCAACTCAATACAGCAGAGTTGGTCTTTGTAGAACCCGTAGCTAATTCCCGTAACCCGGTAGCCACCAATGGTAAGTGACTCGCCCGACTGCGTGTAGTAACTGATATGCGAAGGCAACGCGCGCCGCTCGGGCACCAAGTGGCGAAAACGCTTCAATGGGGAGCCCAACCATGCCGTCCGTAATTCGGTAGGCAACTCACTGTTGCGGCTTGCGGAAGCGGCCGACCGGGCTGGAGGGCCCGTTACTACACCACTGCTAGCATAGGTCGGCACCCAGCTAAGTGCACACAAGATGAAGAGCGGAATACAATGCTTCATGGCAAGGGCCCACCAATGCGGCCAGTGAAGGTTGGGAGCGGGAAGATACACAAAATCAGTGGCCCGCATTACCAATTCGTTACTTATTGCCAGGCGTACTTTGCTTTGATGAACTCCACCATAGCGGGGTCAGCGGCTTGCGCCTGCGTTACTTGGTGCTTCCAGATGCCTTCCACTAGCAACAGCAGCATGGCAGCCTCCTGCTCAGGCTTGGGGTAGCCAAGCTGGCGGAATGCTTTCTCCAAGAGGGGCGTGATGGGCTGTAAAAACCGGTCGTGCTGCTGCTGCGACAGGGTTACATCAACCAAGCGCGACTGCATCTTCCAAAATTCAGGCTCTTCGCGCACTAGCTCGAACGGTAGTTCAATGATCTTGTGCACGAACAGCAAGGGGTCATTTTCCTGAAGGCGGCCCCGGTTTTGTTCAATTATGCGCTTATACCCGCTTTTAATGAGGTATTCCAGCAATTGCACTTTGCTGGTAAAGTGCTTGAATATCAGAGCTTCGGACACTTGGGCGTCCTTCGCAATAAGCTGAGTAGAAGTGCTATCGAATCCCTTGTCAGCGAATAGCTTCAAGGCGGTCCGGGCAATAATCTGTTTGCGGCTGTCCATGGGCTTGTGAATTGGCAGGCATCGGGCCTTGACGCATAATCGTCATGGCTAAGCCAACAACAGACAGCAATAATACTAGAAAAAACCCCGCCAACGTAGCGTAGCGGGGCTTTTTCTTTTTTTATTAGGCTTGCAGCGTTTTTAGCGGGTTTTGAATTGTTGAATAGCTTGCCGGGTAAAATCAGAAAGCACCAGCCGACCACTAATTGCGGCTCGTTCTGGTAGGAGAGTACCCCAGTGTTCAGTACCCGCCCACAGAACTTGTTTGAGGTCGGTGAGGGCTGCTGGGTTGTAGCTTGCTAGCTTAGTAGCTAAAGCTAGTACAGCGGCATCTAACTTCTCAATAGAGTCCAATACCTCGGCATACAATCCTTTTTGCTCCGCCCACGCAGCCGAGCGAAATTCGGCGGCGTCCAAGGCTAGCTGGGCATAAGCGGCTACTCCAATCTTACGCTCTACCGCTGGCCCTACTACAAAAGGACCAATGCCTACTACAAGCTCGCTAAGCTTTACAACGGCTTGGGGGGTAGCAAAACAGTAATCGGTGGCTGCCGCTACGCCCACGCCGCCGCCAATGGCTTTGCCCTGCACCCGGCCAATAATGATTTTGGGAGAGGTGCGGCAGGCATTAATCACCTTGGCGAAACCTGAGAAAAACGCTAGGCCCTGGGCTTCATTTTCAATGGCAAGCAGCTCATCAAAGCTGGCACCGGCGCAGAAGGTTTTTTCGCCTTCGCTTTGCAGCACAATGACTTTGGTATCGGCCGCCTGCCCCACGCTGGTGATGGTATCTGCTAGCTCAGTAAGCAGGGCGCTGGGCAACGAGTTGTGGCTAGGATGAAAGAAACGTATGGTCGCAATGCCTTCCGGAGTGGTAGAAGTGGCAACACGGCCAGCCGTGAGGATAGTAGCAGTCATGGGAGGTAGTAAGTAAAGCGCACCCGGCCGGAGTGATGGCGGGGCGCTGTCTGGGCGAGTGGTTGTAGTAGTGGTGCTGAACGGACGCGGTATAGTGGCTTCGTTTCGCGCCCGCTCAGCGCGGCAGACGCTGGCTTTTAGGCCTGGTCTTTTTTCTTCACCATAGTAAGAATAGTAGCCACGGCTACGGTTTCGCCGGTTTCATCCGATACGTCTACCAGCCAGCGCACAATGCCTTTGGCTACGTCCTCCGCATCGCGCTTTTCTTGGCCAATCTTCTCCTTCACGGTCAGCTTCACGCCGATGGTCATGCCAGGGTACACGGGCTTAGTAAAGCGGCACTCGTCGAGGCCGTAGTTAAGTAGCACTGGGCCTTTGCGCGGGTCCACGAACATACCGGCAGCCTTGCTCAGGATGTAGTAGCCGTGGGCCACGCGCCCGGTGAATAAGGTTTCCTCCAGGGAGGTAGCATCCACGTGGGCGTAGAAGTTGTCGCCCGATACCTGGGCGAAATTCGTGATGTCGGCCTCCGTCACGGTGTGGCGGTGGGTGGTGTAGGTCTGCCCGATTTCTAACTCCTCGAAGTAGTGCTGGAAGGGATGCTTGTCGCGCTCCGTTTGTTTGGCTTTGGGCTGGTACACCTCCGTTATGGCCGTAATCATGGAAGGGGAGCCTTGAATAGCGACGCGCTGCATGAAGTGCTCTACGCCACGCATACCACCCATTTCCTGCCCGCCTCCGGCGCGGCCGGGGCCTCCATGAATGAGCAGGGGTAGGGGGGAGCCGTGGCCTGTGCTTTCCTTTGCTACTTCCTCGTTGATAACCAGGATGCGGCCGTGGTGAGTAGCCGCGCCCAGCACAAACTCCTGGGCGGTACGTGGGTCGTTGGTAGCTACGGAGCACACCAAGGAGCCTTTACCCATGTTCGAGAGCGTAATAGCCTCGTCTAAGTTCTTATAAGGCATAAGAGTAGCAACGGGGCCAAAGGCTTCTACTTCGTGGCTGTCGGTGAACTTGAAAGGGTCTGGGTTCAGTAGCACAATAGGCGACATAAACGCACCGGTTTTGCAGTCGCCACCAATCACCTGCACGTTGTCCAGGTCGCCGTATACAATGGGCGTATTTTTGGCTAGCTCGCGCACTTGCTCCCGCACACGGTTAGCCTGGGTCATGTTCACGAGGGCGCCCATGCGCACGCCCTCCGCCTGCGGATGGCCTACGGTAGTTTGGCCCAGCGCCTTGCCTAGGGCAATCTGCACGTCTTCCAGCAGGTTGTCCGGTACAATGGCACGGCGGATAGCAGTACACTTCTGCCCAGCCTTGGCCGTCATCTCCTTGCGGATTTCCTTGATAAACAAGTCGAACTCCACGGTGCCTGGCACCGCATCCGGCCCTAACACCGCCGCATTCAGCGAGTCGGCTTCCATGGTGAAAGGCACGGCTTCCGAGATAATCCGGGGGTGTGCTTTCAGCTTGCGGCCGGTTTCTGCTGAGCCCGTAAAGGTCACTACATCTTGGTAGGTCACGTGGTCGAGGATGCCCTGGCCGGTGCCGCACACGAGTTGCAGGGCACCTTCCGGCAGAATCTTGGAGGCAATAATTTCGCGCACCACGGCTTCCGTGAGGTAGGCAGTGGGCACGGCCGGCTTAATGATGGCGGGCATCCCGGCGAGCAGGTTCACGGCAATCTTCTCCAACATGCCCCAAATAGGGAAGTTGTAGGCGTTGATGTGCACAGCCACGCCCTCCTTGGGCACCATGATGTGGTGGCCCATGAAGTTGCCAGCCTTGGAAAGCGCAATGGGGTCTGACTCCACGTAGAACGGCTTGTCGGGGAACTTACGCCGCAGAGAAGCATTGGCAAACAAGTTGCCGATGCCGCCCTCAATATCAATCCAGGAATCGGCGCGGGTAGCGCCGCTACGGTAGCTGAGCGTATAGAAGTCTTCCTTTTTGCTGTCCAGGTGCAGCGCCAAGGCCTTAATCATGCGGCCGCGCTCATGGAAGGTCATCTTGCGTAGAGCCTGGTTGCCGGTACGCCGGGCGTAGTCGAACATGGCCGCGTAGTCGAGGCCTTCGCCGTTGGCAATGGCAATGACTTCGCCGGTGGAAGCATCGTAAAGTTCCTGCTGGTCGCCAGAGCCCGCCATCCAGCGGCCGAGGGCGTAGTTTTCGAGGGTGGGAGTCATATAGGAGGGGTAGGAGGTTTGAGAATGAAGGGGGTAATGCACCGTTCCGGAGATAGGCGGAGGACCAGTTGCTACCCGTTCGTTGGGGTTAAGCTTAGTACCAGTACTTCCTCAGCAACAATGGATGCATCTAATCCGGCGGAGGAAACAAATCGGCATTCGACGTTACTCCCGGCTTCTTCGAATATGAGTTCAAAAATGACGTTTTGGTGACTGAAATAATCGAACGTTAATTCTTGTATGCCAGTAAATTGAATTTCTATAGCACAATGTTTTGTGAGTATGTAGTGGCCTCTTTCATCAACTTCTCTGGTCATTTCGAAAGCAGCAATTACGAACGTTACTGAGGCTCGATAACCTGGATGAGCTTGGAAGGTGACCTTAGTAATTTCAGCATCATGAAAGTCTGGCCAGTAGCCAAAGTACTCACGCACAATCTCAGCATTGACTATTTGGCTGACAGCTGGACTTTCTGTTTTGCTCATAATACTAATAGTGCTTTAAGCCAGACGAAGTGAGAGAGATGCTTCGCGGGGCTCAGCATGACGTTCTTTCAGGTTTTTGAGCCTAATCAATGGCTTTGCGTTCAGCCCATGTCTGGTAACCGCCTTGCTGCACTTGTCGGTCGGCGGGTACTTCACGCAGGGGCTCGCAGGGCTGTAGGGTAGCGTGAAGGTCAGCGGGTAGCTGCATGTAGATGCGGGTGCCTTCCGTTTTCCAGGCTAGCATTTCGTCGCTGACCTGTCGAATGATTTTGTGCGGATTGCCTACTACCAGGCTGCGCGGCGGAATCACCTCATCGGCTTTGATAAAGCTCAGAGCCCCGATGATGCTTTCGTCGCCAATTTCCACGCGGTCCATGAGCACGGCATTCATGCCTACTAGCACATTGCGGCCCACAGTAGCCCCGTGAATAATAGCGCCGTGGCCGATGTGGGCCATTTCCTTGAGCCGGGTAGTGGTACCAGGAAACATGTGCACGGTGCAGTTTTCCTGCACGTTGCAATTGTCTTCGATGATGATCTGGCCCCAGTCGCCGCGAATGGCCGCGCCCGGCCCAATGTACACGTTGCGGCCGATAATGACGTTGCCCGTCACGGCCGCCTGCGGGTGCACAAACGCCGACTCATGTACTACCGGAACGAAGCCATTGAACGCGTAGATCATACCTTTTCGATGATGGCAGCATAGCCCTGGCCCACGCCTACGCACATGGTGATAAGAGCGTAGCGCTTGTTTTGCTTGTGCAGCTCCAGAGCAGCCGTGTTGAGGATGCGGGCCCCACTCATGCCTAGGGGGTGGCCCAGCGCAATGGCGCCCCCGTTGGGGTTGATGCGCGGGTCGCTGCCTTCCAAGCCTAGGCCGCGCACGCAGGCCAACGTTTGGGCAGCAAAGGCCTCATTGAATTCAATGATATCCATCTGGTCCAGCGTAAGGCCAGCCTTCTTCAGGGCCTGTTGCGACGCTGGCACGGGCCCGATACCCATGGTTCGCGGCTCCACGCCCGCTACCCCCATGCTCACGATGCGGGCTCGGGGGGTAAGGTTATGCTGCTTAATACCTGCTTCTGAGGCCAGCAGCAACGCTGCTGCGCCATCATTCAGGCCCGAGGAGTTGCCGGCCGTTACGGAGCCGTTCTTTCGGAAGGCGGGGCGGAGCTTGGCCAGCCCATCGAGGGTAGTGTTCGACTTGATGAACTCGTCCTCCGCAAACAGCACCGGCTCGCCCTTACGCTGGGGAATCGCCACGGGCACAATTTCCTCGGCAAAGCGGCCCGAGTCGCGGGCACGGCCGGCCCGCTGGTGGGAGTCGTAGGCAAACTGGTCCTGGTCTTCGCGGCTGATGTGGTATTGGTCCACGAGGTTTTCGGCCGTTTCGCCCATGGCGTCAGTGCCGTAAAGCTCCTCCAGCCGGGTATTCACAAAGCGCCAGCCGAAGCTGGAATCATACATCTTGGAGTCGGTGCCAAAGGCTTTGGTTGGCTTCGACATGACGTAGGGCGCGCGGGTCATGCTTTCTACCCCGCCGGAGATGAACAAGTCCCCGTCGCCGCTCTGGATGGCGCGGGCGGCAGCAATGCTGGCCGAAAGGCCCGAGGCGCAGAGGCGGTTCACGGTTTCGCCGGGCACGGAGGTAGGCAGACCCGCCAGCAGCAACGCCATGCGGGCCACGTTGCGGTTATCCTCCCCTGCTTGGTTGGCACAGCCCAGAATAACGTCGGCAATAGCGGCCGGATCGACTGTGGCATTACGCTTCAGGAGTTCCTGGATAACCAGGGCCGCCATGTCATCGGGACGAACAGCGGACAGCGTGCCGCCGAAGTTGCCGATGGGCGTCCGGATACCGTCGATGATATAGGCTTGGTTCATTTTATTAGCTATCAACCGTCATGCTGAGCTTGTCGAAGCATGACGTTCATTCATTTTTACAATATTTCCTTGCTGGTGCGGTAGGCGGTGCCCTTGAACAGGGCTAGCACCACACCGTACTGGTTGGTGGCGCGAATCTGGTACACGCCTACTTTATGCTTGAGACCTTCTTCCCGCGCTTCCACCGTGATGACGTCGCCTAGCTTGCCAGCCTCCAGATAGTCGATGGTGACGGTGAGGCCCACACTTTGGCGGCCGTGGCTGTTGCAGGCAAAGGCAAACGCCGAGTCGGCCGCCGAGAACGTAACGCCGCCGTGCAGGGCCGCAAAGCCGTTGAGCATGTCGGGCCGCACCGTGAAGTGGAGGCGGCAGTAGCCCGGCCCTACCTCATCTACTTCCAGCCCTAGCAGCTTGCTAAAGGCATCGTGCTGCAGCATCCGGTCTTTTACGGCCTCGGCTTGGCTGTTAGTGACTGGCGGCTGGCTCATGCTGGAAGAAAGATTGGCTGGCCTTCACCATGCGGCGCAGGAGCGGGCTGGCGCGGTAGCGGTCCTCGTGGTATTCGTTGTAGAGGCTGTCCAAGGTCTGGAGTGCGTTTTCGAGGCCTAGTTCATCGGCCCAGGCTAGCAGGCCTTTCGGATAGTTTACGCCCTTGGTCATGGCTAGCTCCAGGTCTTGCTTCGATGCTACGTTCAGGGCTAGGGCATCTACAGCTTCGTTGATGAGCATGGCCAAGATGCGGTTGAGCACCAGGCGGCCTAGGGCTTCGTCGCGGGTAGGCTGGGGCGGTGTCGCACCGTCGGCGTAGCTGTAGAAGCCGCGGCCCGACTTGCGTCCGTAGTAGCCCGCCTCAAACAGGCGCTTCTGGGTGAAGGAAGGCTTGTAGCGCGGGTCGTAGAAGAAGGACGTGAAAACCGACTCCGTAACGCGGTAGTTTACATCGTGGCCGATGAAATCCATCAGGCAAACGGCCCCATCCGAAAGCCACCCAACTCCGTCATGGCCCAGTCGATTGTCGCCATATCGGCAATACCTTCTTCCAGGATTCGGATGGCTTCGCCGTAGAACGGCCGCGCCACGCGGTTTACGATGAAGCCCGGCGTGTCTTTGGTCAGTACGGGCAACTTGCCCCAGCTCTGCACCAGGCCGCGCACTTCCTCGGCCAGCCCGGCGCGCGTTTGCACGGCCGGAATCACCTCAACCAGTTGCATAAGAGGAGCAGGGTTGAAAAAGTGAATCCCAATAAAGCGTTCCGGCTTCTGGCAAGCCGCGGCAATAGATGCAATAGATAGCGACGAGGTGTTGCTCGCCAGGATGCACGTATCAGATACCAGTAGCTCTACCTCCCGAAACAGCTGCTGCTTCACCGGGAGGTCTTCCACAATGGCTTCCAGAACCAACTCACAGTCAGAGAAGGAATGGATGTCTTCCGTGAGCTGTAAACGGCTGAATATGGCGGTGGCCGCTTCGGTCGTGAGCTTGCCTTTCTCAGCTAGCTTTGTGAGGCTGCCTTGAATCGAATGGCCAGCGCGTTGCAGGGCCTGGGTGTTCTGGTCGAGGAGGCGTACGGTATGGCCCGCGGTGGCTACCACCTGGGCAATGCCCGCGCCCATGGCCCCACTCCCAATGATGCCGACAATCATTGACCTGTGAAGCTAGGTTGACGTTTCTCCATAAAAGCTGCTACGCCTTCGTTATAATCGGCGGTGGCACCGGCCCGCAGCTGGAAGTCGGCTTCGTAGCGCAACTGCTGGGTCAGGTCGTTGCTGAATGATACGTTCAGCAGTTCCTTCGTGTAAGCTAAGCCTTTGGTGGGCATGGCGGCTAGCTTCTTCACTAAGGCCAAGGCTTCCTGTTCAAAGGTCTCGTCGGGGAAGGTTTTGTAGATCATGCCCATCTGCACGGCTTCGGCGGCCGATACCTTGTCGCCAGTCATCATAAGGGCCGAAGCGCGCTGCATGCCAATGAGGCGGGGCAGGAAGAAAGTGCCCGCGCTGTCGGGAATCAAGCCAATCTTGCTGAACGCCTGAATAAACGAAGCCGATTCCTTCGCTACCACAATGTCGCAGGCGAGGGCCAGGTTGGCACCGGCGCCAGCGGCTACGCCGTTCACGGCCGCTACCACCGGCTTCTCCAAGGCCCGAATCAACTCCACGATGGGGTTATACAGCTTCTCTACAATCTCGGCTACCTCGGGACTATCAGGACCCGTAATTTCTGCCAAGTCCTGACCAGCACAAAAGGCTTTACCGGTGCCAGTGAGTAGCACGGCGCGCACGGCCGGGTCTTGCTGGCACTCGCGCAAGTGCTGCTGCAACGCCAGCGCCACTTCTCTGTTGACGCTGTTGAAAACCTGGGGCCGGTTGAAGCAGATGGTAGCAACGCCGACATCAATCGAGAATAGCAGGGAAGGAGTTTCGGACATGAGTAGTAGGGAGTTTACGAGAGCTAGAAGCTAGTCCCCTCCGCTGATGATTCTGCGCATCAGGCAGAGGGGGCTAGGGGTGGTTGATGCTGATGGAACAGTTGCTAGAGCTAGCATTAGAGGGTGCTCAACGAATAGTCAACCACCCCTAGCCCCTCCTCAACTGAGGAGGGGAACTAGCTTCTAGCTTTAATTAGGCGTGGCATTTGAAGTAGTCGAAGGGCTCTAGGCAGTCGTCGCACTGGTAGTGGGCTTTGCAGGCAGTAGAGCCGAACTGGCTAACCAGGTGCGTATGCTCCGACTTGCAGAGCGGGCAGCGGACGGCCGTGTCAGCCCCAAACAGGTTGAACAAATGGCCGGTGGCAGTACCATCAACGGGGGGGGCAATGCCGTAGGCTTCCAGTTTCTCGCGGCCCGCTTGGCTCATCCAATCTGTGGTCCAGGCTGGGCTAAGCTGGTTGTGGATGTGCAGCTTGGTGATACCTTCCGAAAGCAGCCGCAGCCGGATTTCGGTAGCAATGGTGTTCATGGCCGGGCAGCCGGAGTAGGTAGGTGTGATGGTGACGTGGACTTCCTCACCTGCTACCCGTACCGCGCGCACAATGCCCAGGTCCAGAATACTGAGCACGGGCACTTCCGGGTCGGAAACCTCCTCCAGCAGTTGCCAGATGTGCTCCTCAGTGGGTGCCGCTAGGTGCTCTACCATTGCAAGCCGGGGTAGGTCCGTTGAAGATATTGCAGCTCTGCCAGCAGGTAGCCCAGGTGCTCGGAGTGGCGGCCATCTTTGCCACCTTTCTGCATGAACACGCCCTGGGGCACAGGCAGCGTTGCCTCCTCGAATACGCGGACTACGTGGGCGTCTATCTGCTGCTGAATAGCAACATAGTCGGGCAGGAAGCCCGCAGCCTGCAACGCTTTTTCGGTGGCAGAAGGGGTAGTCAGCTCGCCCGCATAGCGCCACAGGTTCTCTATGGCTTTTTCCACGCGGCGGCGGCTTTCCTCCGTGCCGTCTCCCAGGCGAATGACCCACTCCGAACTCCACTTGATATGGTAGGCTGCTTCCTTCACCGATTTCTCGGCAATGGCCGCTAGCTGTGCGTCGGGTCCCGACTTCAATTGAAGTAACAGGTGGTAGTGGAATGCGTCGTAGATAAACTGGCGCAGGATGGTGCTGGCAAAGTCGCCGTTGGGCTGCTCTACCAGCAGCGGGTTGCGATATTCCACGGCGCTACGCAGGTAGGCCAAATCGTCCTCGGTGCGGCCCTTACCTTCCAACTCGGCGGCGTACTGGTAGTAGCTACGCGCCTCGCCCAGTAAGTCCAGGGCAATGTTGGCCATGGCCAGGTCCTGCTCCAGAATAGGCCCATGCCCGCACCACTCTGATAGGCGGTGCGCCAGGATCAGGCTGGTATCAGCCAGTTGCAGCACGTAGTGAAACAGCTGGGTCGGGGTTTCCGGGGAGCTGGCCGCCGCGGCTTGAGTGGGCATCGTGGGGTCCGTCATCGTTACATGTGCTTGATGGAATCCGGCACCTGATAGAAGGTCGGATGGCGGTAGATTTTATCGTTGGCCGGCTCGTAAAAAGCCTGTGCGTCGTCGGGGTTGGAGGCGTGCACGTGCTTAGATTCCACCACCCAAATGCTCACGCCTTCGAGGCGGCGCGTATACACGTCGCGAGCGTTCTGGATGGCCATTTCAGCGTCGGCGGCGTGGAGGCTGCCCACGTGCTTATGATCGAGGCCCTGCTTGCTGCGGATGAAAACTTCCCACAGCGGCCATTCTTTTTGGGACATGATGCGGTTGAATCTTGAAAGCTAAGGTCTCGGGAGGTAGTAGACCCAGGAAAATTGGCCGTCCTGCTACGCTTGCCACGGCATCTCGCGGGCGGAGGGTGGGTGGAAACCTCCGCATTCAAGCAAAATATCTTGACTAGCGTAACAGGACGGGTTACTACAGGTTAGGCTTAGGCTGCTGCTGCTTTAGCGGCCTCGCGCTGCTGGCGTTTCTCAACGTGGGCCAGGGCAGCTTCGCGCACCCAAGCGCCTTCTTCGTGAGCCTGTACGCGGGCTTGCAGGCGCTCCTTGTTGCACATACCGTTGCCCTTCACCACGTTCCAGAATTCTTCCCAGTCTACGTCGCCGAAGTCGTAGCCCTGTTTGGCTTCGTTCCATTTCAGGTTGGGGTCAGGTACGGTGAGGCCCAGGAACTCGGCCTGGGGCACCATCATATCCACAAACTTCTGGCGCAGTTCGTCGTTGGTAAAGCGCTTGATGCGCCAGTTCATCGACTGGGCCGTGTTGGGTGATTCCGAATCTTTGGGGCCGAACATCATCAGCGTTGGCCACCACCAGCGGTTAAGGCCTTCCTGGGCCATGGCCTTCTGTTCCGGCGAGCCTCGCACAGGGTCTGCATGATTTCAAAGCCCTGGCGCTGGTGGAAGCTCTCTTCCTTGCACACCCGCACCATGGCGCGGGCATAGGGGCCATAGGAGGTGCGGCAGAGCGGTACCTGGTTTAGAATGGCGGCGCCATCTACGAGCCAGCCTACGCAGCCCATATCGGCCCAGCTGAGGGTAGGGTAGTTGAAAATGCTCGAATACTTGGCTTTGCCTGAGTGCAGGTCGGCCAGCATTTGGTCGCGGGAAGTACCTAGGGTTTCAGCGGCAGAGTAGAGGTAGAGGCCGTGGCCGGCTTCGTCCTGCACCTTAGCCAGCAGAATGGATTTGCGCTTGAGTGAAGGGGCGCGGGTAATCCAGTTGCCTTCCGGCAGCATGCCCACCAGCTCAGAGTGCGCGTGCTGCGAAATCTGCCGGATCAGGGTTTTGCGGTAGGCATCGGGCATCCAGTCCTTGGGCTCAATGCGCATATCGGCGTCAATGCGGGCCTGAAACTGTTCTTCCTGGGTGAGTTCTAGCGTTTCCATGCCTCTTAAACAAAGCTTAACTAACATTCGTTAGTTAAATGTAGAGAAAAGTTTGGGTTATGAAGCTTTTTGCTGCTTGGTGGGGCAGCAAAAAGAGGTGTTTCCTCAGCCCGTATAATATAAGGATGACCCTAGGAACGCAATAGCGCTTAACGAGAGTAGTAGAATCTGACTACGCAAAAGTACCTTCCTGGACCACAATTCGAACTAACCGCATTTACACTATCGCGCACAATCAATCGAGTAGAGGTGAGGAGTACAATGTCATGCTGACTAGGGCGGCCTATTGCTTGCCCAACACTCTCCGGTACGATGTAGCCATTCCGAACCATTCTAGTATCGCCTATGCGGCGTAGAATTAGCTTTTGCCCATTGCAGGTATAATCATGTGTTTCGTGCAAGCTGCCGGAGTACACCCAACTGTTTGGCCCAATAGTAAGAACGGCACCGGCTCGCACCGGCTCAGTGCTACCACCTTGGTACTTTAAATCGGCACTATAACAATCGAGTCCAGTGGAGTCATAATTCCAGCGGCCTTTCAGGTGGGCAGAGTTTTTTAATATCGTCTGTTCAGATCCACCAGTAGCCTCACAGGCTGCCAAGAAAAAACTATCAAACCTATCCAGCAGATAAACAAGCTATTATGCATAATGCTATCGGCTAATAATTAATGCGAAGTCAAAAGCCAATGCTTGCATTGCTTTAGCCTACCTCAACTCCTATTTTCTAAAGGAGGGCGTTAGTCTTTGGTCTTACTGGTCAAAATCCACAACCACTTTTTCCGAAGTAGGGCGGGCCTGGCAGGAAAGGACATAGCCTTTGGCCACTTCGGTGTCGGAGAGGGAGTAGTTCACGTCCATTTCTACGGTGCCTTCCGTTACGCGGCAGCGGCAGGTGCTGCACATGCCGTTTTTGCAGGAGTAGGGCGCATCGGCGCCGGTTTCAAGCAGGGCATCCAGAATGGTGTCGCCGTAGTACGACATTTCCAGGATGCGCTTGGTGCCTTCTAGTTGCACGGTCACCTGGCTGTGCTTGTCATCCTGGCCGGCGGGTCGCTGGGCCTGGCGGGCGGCAGCACGCTGAGCGTTACCAGCGGAGCCAAACATCTCGAAGTGGATTTTTTCGGGGGCTACCCCAGCCTCGGCCAGCACGTCCTTCACGTCGTTAATCATTTCCTCCGGGCCGCAGAGAAAGCACTCGTCAATCTCGCGGGCGGGCACAATCTTCTGTAAGAACAAGCGAGCTTTTTCGGCGTTGATGCGGCCGAACAGCAGGTCGGTGTCGCCCTGCTCGCGGCTGAGGATGTGATACACGCTGAGGCGGTCCACGAACCGGTTTTTCAGAGCCTCAATCTCCTCCTTGAAAATGATGGAGTTGCGCCCCCGGTTTCCATAAATCAGATACACCCGGCTGTGCGGCTCGGTCAAAAGCACCGTTTTGATGATGGACATCACCGGCGTAATGCCGCTACCCGCCGCAAAGGCTACGTAGAGCTTCTGCTGCTCGGGGTGCAACTCGGTGTAGAAGTGGCCCATAGGAGGCATCACCTCCAACTCCTCGCCCACGCGCAGCGTTTCCACGGCCAAGGAGGAAAACCGACCTTCTGGTACTTTCTTAATGGCTACCCGCCACTCATTATCGAGGGGGCTGCTGCAAATGGAGTAGGAACGGCGCAGTTCCTCGCCTTCGTGCTCGCGGCGGAAGGTGAGGTACTGGCCCTGGATGAACCTAAACGTTTCGCGCAGGTCGGCGGGCACATCCAGGGATACGCTCACGCAGTCCGGCGTTTCGCGCACGATGCTTTTGATTCTAACTTTATGAAAACGACTCATAACTACTTTTTCTCCAGCCCGGTGAGGAGCATGGTAATGATGTTGTCTTCCAACTCTTCGGCCGATAGCTCGCGGCCGGGACGGTACCAGAGCTCAACCCAGCGCACGGCCGACAGAATGGTGAACAGGGCCACCGACACGTTGACGGGCTGAAACTCGCCTGCGGCAATGCCTTGCTCAATCAGGGCGGCAAATCCCTTTTCGTACTGCTTGCGGGCTTGCTTGAACTCCGTGAGGGCAGGCTCTCGCAGGTACTTCCAATCGTGATTACCTACCGATACGGCCGCGCCATCCTCAATCATGAGGCGGATGTGCAGACGAATCAGGGACTTAATTTTCTCGACGTACGGCGCGGCAGTGGCTTCTATTTCGGCCAACTGGGAAATGTAAGTGCTCGACACGCGGAAGCAAATCAGCTCCAGAATCTCGTCTTTAGACTTGATGTGGTTGTACATGCTGGCGGCTTCAATGCCCACTTCGCCGGCTAAATCGCGCATAGAAGTGCCACTAAAGCCTTTTTGCTTGAACAGCTTAGCCGCTTCTTCCAGGATGAGCTGCCGTTTGTTGGTTTTGCGTGTCGTAATCATAGGTGGGAAGTAGAAGGTCAGTAGCCGTACGCCAACGGCCTTCTAAAGATTGCGCAAATCTTTGACGCGACTTAATTTGCCGCCTTCACTACGCGGCAGTTGCCCGCAGCCAAGCAGCGTCACTTTCATGCTTAGGCCAATGTTGTCCTTGATTTTCTTGGCAAAAGCGCCCTTCAACTTCTGTAGGCACTCGTGCTGTTGCACAACCTCCTCGGTTAGTGTTTCGAGGCCTAGCTGGCGCATCAGTTGCTCGTCTACCTCCACGCTTATTTCTACCTCATTCATGCTGCCCTGGCGCGAGGCTACTACCTGGTAGCAGGGGCTCACGTGGTCGAGGGCGCTGATGATGTCCTCTACCTGTGTAGGGAAAAAGTTGACGCCGCGAATGATGAGCATATCATCGGCGCGGCCCCGGATGGGGGCCATCTTCACGTGGGTGCGCTTGTAAGAGTGCTCGTAGTATATAGTAGTGATGTCGCCGGTCCAGTAGCGCAGAATGGGCATGGCCTTCTTGGTGAGCGTGGTAAGTACCAATACGCCATACTCACCCTCCGCCACCGGCTCGCCAGTTTCACGGTCTACCACTTCAGGGTAGAAGTGGTCTTCCCAGATGTAGCTGCCCGTGCCCCGCTCGTCCGCATCTTCCTGAGACACACCTGGCCGATAATCTCGCTAAGGCCGTAGATGTTGGTGGCTTCTACCTTGAGACCCTGCTGTACTTGGTGACGGATGGCCTCGCTCCAAGGCTCGGCTCCCAGTACTGCGTAGCGCAGGTTAATGGCTTCCAGCGGAATACTACGGCGCTTGACCTCCTCAGCCAATACCTGAGCGTAGGAAGGAGTAGCGCAAATGATTTCGGGCCGAAAATCCTGTAGTAACTGCAGCTGCCGGTCGATGCTGCCGCCCGATACGGGAATGACCGTGAGGCCCAGCTTTTCGGCCCCGTAGTGAATGCCCAGGCCGCCCGTGAATAGGCCGTAGCCGTAGGCATTCTGCATTTTCATGCCCGGTCGGCAGCCCGCCGCAGCCAAGGAGCGCGCCACTACCTCCGCAAATATGCCCAGGTCCTCGGCTGTGTAGCTACTACCGTTGCTTTACCGGTGGTGCCGCTAGAGCAGTGCAGGCGTGCTACCTCCTGCTGGGGCACCGCAAACAAGCCAAACGGGTAGTTGTCGCGGAAGTCTGTTTTCTTGGTGAAGCCCAATTGTGGCAGGTCCTCTAGGCCTCGGAAGGTGGCAGGATTAATACCTAGGGCATCAAACTTCTGCTGGTAAAACGGCACCCGCTGATACACATACTGCACCTGCTCCTTCAGGCGAGCATTTTGCAAGGCCCGAAGCTGCGGTAGCGGCAGGCGTTCTATGTCGGGGTTGAATAGCATGGGTGGGGCAAGAAGAGTGGCAGGAGCAGCAAGGTACTAACTAATTGTAACAAACGAATGTTTGTTAGTTTGCATTGAGAAAATAGCAAGAAGGGCGACTGCCTTTTCACTGCGTATAGTCAGCTTTTGCCCAAGTTACATGCAAAGTGTGTAATCACTTACAAAAGAAAAACGATGTTTAGTGCCATTATATCTACCTATTCGATCATCTTATAAGTGGGTATGGTAGTTCTGTCCTGAGGTAAGTAGTGTGAGAAGGCTGAAAGCTATTTAGGCATTTGGCTGTTGCATGATGCTATATACACTAGGGTAGAAACACTATGGGATGGTGCCACTGTTTGTTAGCAACACCTCTTAGCTTGGTCTAATGAGAAGTGACAACTTAGCCTCCTCTATTTTGTAACTGACCTTGGGCAACAGGACGCCAATCCGCGTGTTCATAGCAGAAGTAATACAGCTAGATATTTCTCCGCTACTACTAGTGCCTTATAGGTACTTCTGGTGCGGCAGCCACCCAAAGGCCCCATAAATGAGGTAAGTAGAAACATTAATTCACCCAGTGAAGCGCCTACATATAGTGGGGAACTGGTGATGAACCGCTGGATGATACTTACAAAATTTTGGCTTTTTGCTTAAAGGGGAAATATAGTGGATGTGTGTTTTTTGAAGTTATAAGTTTGTAAAACAGATACTTATGTACATAGATTTGGAAAATGCCTTTTGTAGGGTGAGTGAATACTTATAAAAAATGACCAATCACTTACCATTTGTAAAAAATCCTTTGTAGTATTGCACAGGCTTTCAGCACAACCCCACCCGTTAAGAAAGCCTAATTCCCACGTTCTGATTACCGGATGAATTCCCACCTAGTCCGGCAATTTCGTTGACAACCGATCAGCTCAATTCCCACAACTGGCTGCCATCGGGATCCGAAACAAATGCAACCGGCCGAACCAGAAGACGCTTCTGGTTCGGCCGGCCTGTTTTTAAGCTGTGCTGAATAGGCATGCTTGTACTGAGCTAGTGCAAGTAGCAGTTCGTAGTCAGGGTAAGAAGCGTAGTTGGTTCGCGCTATCCCCAAATCAAGACTAGGGTGCCTACGATGATAAGGCCGGCGCCAATGCCTGCTTGCCACGTGAGCTGCTCGCCCAAAAACACCACTGAAAGAAGAATGGCTAGGGCTACGCTCAGCTTATCGACGGGGGCAACCTGCGACACCTTGCCTAGTTGTAGGGCGCGGAAATAAAAAATCCAGGAAAGCCCGGTAGCCAGACCCGACAAACCCAGAAATAGCAAGTTGGTGCGCGTGAGGGTGTGTACCTGCTCTAGCCCACCCCGGAAGTACACAATACCCCAGGCTAGCACAAGAATAACCACGGTGCGCACCGCCGTAGCCAAATTGGAGTCTACTCCCTTGATGCCAATTTTGGCCAGAACGGCCGTGAGAGCCGCAAAGAGTGCGGAGAGTAGCGCGTAGATCCACCACATAAAAAAGCAGAGAAAAGAAATAGCCTCGGAGACTCTACTACGGGGTAGAACTCTGCAAGGCTATGGCTGTGCGCGCGTGAGCAGCTACTGGGGCTGCCAAGTAAAGCTAAAGCCTGGTGCCCCACTCAGCCGGTGGTAGCGCCCATGGAATAGTTGGGCAGCCAGGTAGGCCGGAAGTTCATGCCGGTGGGGAGCGTGGGTTTGCGGCCCCATCGGTTGCGGTGCGTGAGGTAGCCCAAGTGGGCAGACAAAATACCGAAGCCGGCCCCGGCCACTACATCGCTCTGCCAGTGCTTGCTGTTAATCATGCGCAGGGCGGCTACGCTCGTGGCAATGGTATACGCCCCAATGCCGTACCACTGGCTTCGGTCGCGGAACTCATTGTGCACAATGCTAGCCGCCAGGAAAGCCTGCGCAGTGTGGCCCGAGGGAAACGAGAGGTTGTCGGAGCCATCGGGGCGGGTTTCGCGGGTTAAGTTCTTAACCAGAAAAACGCTGGTGAGCATGATAGCCTCGCTCTTGAGCACCACCAGCCCAATGTTGATTCGGTCGTTGCGCGACTCTACCCCGGCCAGGGCCACAGCCCCCAACTCCAGGTAGGGCGCCAAAATCAGGAAGTCGTCGGCGCGGGTGCGGAAGGTGGGAAATACCTTATGAATGTCGCGGTTTGCCTCCTGGTTCGTGTAGAAGCCCCCCCCATTGAAGGTGTAAGCCCCGTACCCAATGAGAACGGCCGGCACGACGGTAGCTTTTACCAGCTTGCCCTTGTACCACGGCTGCTTTACTACCGTGGGTACGCCACTTGGATTTTCAAACTTGTGGGTAGTGTCGGCAGGTACGGTGGGTAGTACCTGTGCACTACTAGTAGTAAACGAGTTGGCCCAGATAGCCGCCCCCAATACGCCCTGGTATAAACGAGACTTCATCAACGAAAATGCTTCAACACCTGCTACGACCACCAGGTACCGTACTGCCCCAAGCTGGGTAGTAACTGCGTGCCGGGGCTGCCTCAGTACAATATGAGTAAAAAAAAGCTTGCTGTCTGATCTGCCGCTCAGCAAACCAGACAGCAAGCTTGGGTTACGTAATCGTTAAGCCAATGTTATGTTGTGATTACCAGGCGTGTGCTATGCGCCTGGCAGTGCTGCCACATGCACCGTGAGTTATGGGAGGCCTAGTAATGAAAACGTGCCACCTACTCCGTAGCCACCTTGGAAGGTGCTAGTGCAGGGGAGTACGCAAAAACTCTACCGGACCCATGTAGCTGGTAGCCGGCAAAATGCGCATCAGCAAGTGCATGCCATAGGACCGAAGCTCCTCCAAGACAGAATTGGTCAGCCCGCACCAAAACAACGTAGCCCCCACGTACGCGCGTACCGTTCGGTGTTGAGCAAGGCGCGTTGCCCCGTGCGGTTTAGGTAGCTGAGCTGCCGACAGTCGATCCAGAGGATGGTGATGCCCGTGCTGAGCAGCCGTCGTAATCGTTGCTCTAGCTCCTGCGCATCGGCAATGGTGGCGCAAGGTCCGCGCAACTGCAAGCCCATGCGACCGGGGCTACCCCCCGCATACAGCGTCAATCGATTCGTGTCCATGTCCAGGGAGGGGAGAAAAGTGACCGGGAAAGCCTGCGTGCAAGCTGTCAGTAAAGTACGCTTTCCACTGGACGAGGTAGTAGGGGGAAACGCTGAATTTTAGCTCCGTGTTTTTCCTGATTTCCGCTTGCTAGTTGTCGCAGAACCAGACTCTTCGGACGCTGGCAGGGGTAGCTCAAGGCTAACGGTAGTGCCCCGCCCCAGCAGGGAGCGGATGGTGATGGTGCCACTGAGCAGTTCTACCCGCGTGCGTATACCAGCCAGCCCAATGCCGTGCTCGGTTCGCTCGGCGTCGGGGTCAAAGCCGATGCCGTCGTCTTCCACGCTGATGTGCACAATACCGTCGGCGCGGGCCACCTGCACAAATACCTCCTGGGCCTGGGCGTGCTTCATCACGTTGCTGAGCAGCTCTTGCACAATGCGGTACACGGCTATTTCCAGCAGGTGGGGTAGGGGCTCGTCTAGGTCCGTGAGGTTGAGGTCTACGGCGAGGTGGCGGGCGGGCACGCGTTTTACCAGCTCGCGCAAGGCTGTGCTCAGGCCAAAGTCTTCCAGAATGCCGGGGGTTAGCTCGAAGGAAATGCTGCGCGTGGCCCGGATGGCTTCGTCGAGGAGGCGCTGGCTGGCCCGCACCGACTCCGACGAGGGCATGTTGTCGAGGCTGAGCCGGGTAGCGTACAGCAGCTGACCTACCCCGTTGTGCAGGCCCTCTGCAATGCGGCGGCGCTCCTCTTCCTGGGTGGTCAGAATAGCCGACAGCACCTCTTTTTGCTGGCGGAGCTTAAGCTGAGTAGTTTCTACTTGCAGGGCATTGCGCTCCGTCACGTCGCGCGCAATTAACAGCACGCCCATGCTGCCATCGGGGCCTTTCAGGGGCACAAAGTTGAGGTCGAAAATGAGGGGCTGGTGCTGGCCGGGCCAGTTGGGGTAGGCTGAGGCCTGCCCAGCCAAGGCCCGCTCCAGGTGGGGTTGCAGCTCAGGGTCGGTGGCAATGCCGGGTAGGGCCACGGCCAGGGGTTGGCCCAGGGCCTCGGCCTCGGCGCGGGAGAGCAGCTCGGCGGCTTTGGCGTTCCAGGCCGTCACGTGGAGCTTGGTATCCAGGGCCACTACTACGTCCACGGTGCTGTTGAGCACACTCTTGGTGAACTCCTGCTCGGTGCGCAGGCGCTCCTTGCCCTGCTCCAACTCCGTCACATCAATGGAAAAGCATACCCCTTCCTGGCGGTGCTCGTCAAAGAAGCCGTAGCTCTGGTAGTAGACTTCGTTGTCTTCCGGCAGGGGTATTCTGGTCAGGAAAGACACCTGCTGGCCCGCGAGCAGCTCCGTGATGCTGGGCGCCATTTGCGGGTACAGCGTACGGCTAGACTTGCCCAGCAAGTCGTCGCTGGTGAGGCCTAGGCGCTGCAAGCCCGCACCCGTCGCCGATAGGTACTCGCCGGTAGGCGAAAGTTGGGTAAGCACCAGGGGCATGTTCTGCAAGATGTGCTCTAGCAGGCGGTTCTTGTAGCCCAGTTCTTCCTCGGCTTCGCGGCGGTCCGTAATGTCGCGCATCAGGCCCACAAACCGCTCCTGCTGGCCTTTGTTGTCGCGCAATACCCGCCCAAAGGCCGCCACGTGACGCACCGTGCCATTGGGCCATACAATGCGGTGCTCCAGGTCAAAGGGAATATTATCGGTAGCGGCGCGCCCCAACGCAGCGGCTACTCGGGCTACGTCGCTAGGATGAATGGCATCCTGGAGGGTTTGGAACGGGGTTGGGTTGGCGTCGAAGGGGTGGCCAAAAATCTGCTGGGAGCGAAAGTCCCAGTTTACCTTATTCGTGGCGTAATCAATCGTCCATACTCCGGTATCGGAAGCAGCCAGGGCCATTTGCAGGCGTTCCTCGCTTTCCTGAATGCGCCGCGAGGCTTGCTTCTGGGCCGTAATGTCGCGCCAGCTGGCATGTACTAGGTAGCCTTTGGTTTCGGGGTCGGGAATGGCCGTGAGCAGGACGTCCTCCCAGAACTCCTCTCCATTAGCCCGCAGGCGAAGCCACTCGAAGCGGTAAAAGCCCCGCCGGATGGCCTCTGCCCAGTACGCATCGGCCTGCAAAAGCGAAAATTGACCATTGGCTTGCCGCTCGGGCGAGAAGGCGGAGGCGTGGCGGCCCAGTAGCTCCTCTTTACTACCCAGGCCCAGCATGCGCAGGGCAGCCTGGTTGCAGTCCACAAAGCGGTTGTCCCGCATGAGCAGCATCCCATCCTGGTTTTGATCGAACAGCATGCGGAAGCGCCGCTCACTTAGTTCCAGCGCCTGCTGAAGCTGGTAGTGAGCCGTAGTATCTACCAGGGCCAAGCGGCAAGTAGGCACCGGGCCAGCCTGATCCCACACTTGCCCCTCTACCCGCACGTGCAGGAGCAACCCCTCGGCATTAATCAAGCACACCTGAAGTACCTGGCGCGTGCCGGTTTTTAGCACGTTGGCAAGGTAGTCGGTAAACGCTTGGCGGTGTTCGGGCACCACAAACAGGCCCAGGCGCCGGCCTTTGGCTTTGTTGCGCACAAGACCAAGCAGCTGGCACGCCCGCAGGTTGAGCTGGTCCAGTACGCCACTTTCGGTTACGGTGCAGTATCCTATCGGGGCAAACTCGTAGAGGTCTTGGTACTCCTTCCGTATGCGCTCAGCCTCTGCCTGGGCTAGCTGTAGCTCCTCATACTGCATCTCCAGCTCAAGTTGGCTGGTTTGCATCTCCTGTACCAAGCGTAGTACAGATGCAGATATATCGGCCGGCAGGCTTTGCGTCACCTGCTGCCGCCGTACGGCTTGTTCCCGCAGCTCCTGCAACGCTTTCTGCAGTTTCTCGGGGGGGTGGTGGCGGCCAGTTCCGGTTTCAGGCTCGCTCATAGGACTACAGGGTAAAAGAATTCGTGGTGGGCGTAACAGCTTGCAGTGGGCGTACGCGCCACGTAACGTTGAGTTACAGAGGAGTTTACTCTGCTTCTAGCTTCTCTACTTTCTCAATGCCCAGCAACACGCGGTCGGTAGGGGCACCTTGGTAGAGTAGGCGGCGGCCGTAGAAGGTAAGCCGGTGGCGGCCCTGGTTGGGTAAGGTAACTTCTACTACTAGGTTGTTGAACTCGGCGGCTTCCCCCTCGGCTTCAAACAGTTGGCGCGTGGCATCGAGCAGCGGTAGTTGGTTAAGGGCGCCTTGGCCTACCACCGTCAGCGAAGCGTCTTGCAGATCGGCCATGAGGGAGCCGAAAATCTGGGCGAAGGAGTCGTTGACGAAGGCAATGGTCAGGTCGGCATCGAGAGCCACCACCGCTTGGCGCAAGGTTTCTTTGAGGCTGGCGGCCATTTGCACGCTGGTTTTCAACTGGGCTTCTAGGTTTTTCAGGCCCGTTACTTCCGTAAACGTAATGACGGCCCCGCTGATGTAGTTGTCGAGGGTGCGGTAGGGGAGGATGCGCATGGTGTACCACTCGCCGGAGGTAGCCTGAATGTTGGCTTCCACGCTGGTAAGGCGGGCCAGCACCTGCTGCACGTCGCGCAGCAGGTGCTGGTAGCGCAGGTTGGCAGCAAAGTGGCTGAGAGGGCGGCCCATGTCGCTGGGCATCAGGTTGATGATGCGGCTCACCGGAGGGGTAAACCTCTTGATGTTCATGTTGTTGTCGAGAAAAATGATGGCAATTTCGGTGGCATCCAGCAGGTTCTTCATGTCGTTGGCCGCCTGCGCCAGCTCCTCGGTTTTGGCCAGATACTGGGTGTTCAGGGTCATCAGTTCCTCGTTGAGGCTCTGCATTTCCTCCTTATTAGTCATGGCCTCCTCGTTGGTGCTTTGCAGCTCCTCGTTGGCCGACTGAAGTTCTTCGTTGGTGCTCTTAAGCTCTTCCAAGGAGCTTTCCATTTCCTCAATGGTAGTTTGGAGGCGGTGCTTGGTGTATTGCAGCTCCTTGTCGAGGGCCGTTACCACGGCGTCGCGGCTCAGGTCGCCGCCGGAGCCTTTGCTCAGGCGCACCTTGCGCGGGGTGGGCTGGTCTTCAAAGGCTACCAGCAGCAGGCCCGCCAAGGCTTCGGGTTCTTCCAAAAACTTTACCGAGAGGCGCAGCAGTTGCTGGCCCGCCTCGGTTTGCACCCGCACGTTGTCGAGCACCACGTTCTGGTGGGTTTGGTTGGCCCGGTGCACGGCCCCGCTGATTTCAAAGCTCAGCTCCTCACGGGCCATGTCGAAGAGATTCATACCGCTCAGGCCGGGGGCGGGCTCCAAGTACTTGCCCGTACGGCCGTGCACATACAGGATTTCACCCTTGGGGTTAATAACTACCGCCGGCGGAGCGTAGGCATTTAAAAGGGTCTTTTGAACTTGGGTCGCAAAAGGTCCACCCTCGCGGCGGCCAGTAACGGTAGCAGACATAACAACGGCAGGATGCGGCAGCGGGTGAATTTGCCGCGACATTGTAAAAGGGAAGTTAATCAAGAGGGGAAGAGAAGACGCAACGTTGGTGCGGCGCGAAATCTTCCATTTTACATCCACTGGTTGAAATAAATCCTGGAAGGCGGTGATGTTCTCACTTGGCCCCAGAAATAGCAGGCCGCCGGGGTTGATGGCGTAGTGAAACACCGGCATCAGGTTGCGCTGTAGCTCGGCACTCAGGTAAATAAGCAGGTTGCGGCAGCAGAGCAGGTCCAGCTTGGTGAAGGGCGCATCCTTGTTGATGTTGTGCAAGGCAAATACCACCACGTCGCGCACTTCCTTCCGAATCTGGTAGTGGCCGTCCGTTTTGTGGAAGAAACGCTTGAGCCGCTCGGGGCTCACGTCGCCCGTGATGTTATCGGTGTAGAGGCCTACCCGGGCAAAGTCCACGGCCTCGGCCGAAATATCGGTGGCAAAAATCTGGATTTTCAAGTAGCGGGAAGGCTCCACCTCGTCCAGCACTTCCAGCAAAATCATACCCAGGGAGTACGCCTCCTCGCCGGTAGAGCAGCCAGGCGCCCACACCCGAATGGTGGAGTCGGCTTCTTTGGTCTTGGCAACTTCCCGCAAGTGGTTCTTGAGGCTCTCGTAGGCGTCGGGGTCGCGGAAGAACTTAGTGACCCCAATCAATAGCTCCTTGAACAGCTGCTCCACCTCCTGGGGGTTTTCCTGGAGGTAGCGCACGTAGGTAGTAAACTCCTTGATTTGGTGGGAGTTCATGCGGCGCTCGATGCGCCGAAATACCGTGTTGCGCTTGTAGTAGCTGAAGTCGTGGCCCGTTTGCTGACGAATGAGCAGAAAGATTTTCTGCAAGGCGTGCGCTGGCTTCGACGACGCATCCTTGTCGAGCTCGCGCTGGGGGCGGCCCATCAGGGGGCGGTCTACGTAGTCGAGTAGCTTGGCTGGCATCAGGGGCGGCGAGAGCACAAAGTCAACGAACTCGGTGGCCAGGGCAGCGCGCGGCATGGCATCGAAGCGGGCTGTGGCGGGGTCCTGCACCATCACCATCCCAAAGTTTTCCATCACCAGCTTCAAGCCAATGCTGCCATCAGAACCCATCCCCGAGAGGATGATGCAGACGGCCCGCTCCCGGGCATCTTTGGCCAGGCTTTGCAGGAAGAAGTCGATGGGCATGCGCTGATGAGCCGGTTGGGTCGGCGTCAGCAGGTAGAGGCTGCCGTGCAGTACGCTCAGGTCGCGGTTGGGCGGTATCACATACACGTGGTTGGGCCGCATCTTCACGCTATCTTCTACCTCCAGTACGGGTAGGGCCGTGAAGCCTTGCACGAGCTGCGCCAAGCTGCTTTCTTGACTCGGGAGCAGGTGCGTAACCACCACGAACGCCATGCCCGAGTGGGGCGTGAGGTGGGAGAAGAAGCGCTCCAAAGAATCGATGATGCCCGCCGAGCCGCATAGTGCCACAATGGGGAACTTATCGGGCGGCGGCATAGAATGCGCCCGCGGCCGTCGCTCGGGAGCGGTAGTAGCGGGCGGGGCTTCCACCCCCATTTCCTCGGTAGTGGTATCCTCCTCGTTCTGAGGAAATGGGTCAGTAGTAGATGTCATGTAGGAAAGGCAACAGTCGGGCTACCTTGGGTTGGGTAGTTGCACGCAAAGCGGGCAAGTAAAAAGTAGCAAAATCAAAAGTATTGAAATGCGCGCGGCCGGGAGGGCAGGTGCAAGAGAAATTCCCGAGAAAAAACCCGCAAATCTCGGCCGTAGTATCCAGAAGATGCAGTTCTTCGTACCTTGAAATATTGCTTTCAGGGCTTCCTGTAAGAAGCTTTTTTCTATCGTCTCTGGTTCCCATGACCGTGTCAAGTCCCGCGTATGTTATTGTAATTGGTACCTCCGCTGGTGGTATGCCTGCCCTTGTGCGTTTAGTAGCCCAGTTGCCGGCGGGCTTGCCAGCAGCTGTGTTGGTCGTGCAGCATCTGGCCCCCGAGTCATCGGGCCTGCCCCTGATAGAGCGCCTAAACCAGTATAGCACCATACAGTGCAAGCTGGCTAAGCACGGAGAACCTTTACGCGAAGGCACGCTTTACCTGGCCCCCGCCGACCGGCACTTGCTAGTGAAGGAACAGCAAGTGCTGGTAACCAAAGGCCCCCGCGAAAACAACTACCGCCCCGCCGCCGATGCCTTGTTTCGCTCAGCCGCCGTGGCCTACGGCCCCAATGTGGTGGGCGTGGTACTTACCGGCATGCTGCACGATGGCACCGCTGGTTTAGACTTCGTTAAGCGCTGCGGTGGCATTGCCGTGGTGCAGGACCCCGTAGATGCTGAGTTTCCCAGCATGCCCGAAAGCGCCCTGCGCAACGTGGACGTCGATTATGTACTGCCGTTGGATATGATGGGTAAAGTCTTAGTTGAACTAGTGGGTATGCCAACTTCACATGAACCAGGTTCGGAATCCATTCCGGAAGACCTAAAAATTGAAGCCGCTATTGCCGAGCGCATCGTAGGCACTACGGAGGAGGTCAACAAGCTGGGCCAACCAGTGCCGCTCACCTGCCCCGACTGTGGAGGCTCGCTCTGGGAAATTAAGCACGGCAATGTGCTGCGCTACCGCTGCCACACGGGGCACGCTTTCACGGCCAATGCCTTGCTAGACAAGTCGCAGAAGTCTATGGAGGAAACCCTGTGGGTAGCTCTGCGCATGATGGAGGAACGTAAAAACCTGCTCAGCAGCATGGCTACCCATGGCAACAGCCAAGCGTGGAATACCCAACAGGCCCAGCGGCTGGAAGAAACCAAGCAGCACGTAAACCGCCTGCGCGAGTTTCTACTCAACGGCCAAGCCCACACCGGCCGTCCCGATGGTTCCCGGGAAGAAGAGGTAGCCTAAACTCAGCAAGCCCCTAGCCGGCTTAGCCCGCCCTACAACTTACCCTGGAAAAGCAGGTCTACGCGATAGTTATTTCACGAGACCCTGCATGACGGCGTATTTGATGAGCGCGGCCGTGTTTTTTACCTGGGCTTTTTCAATGATGTTTTGCCGGTGGGTTTCAATAGTCCGTTTGCTGGTGAAGAGCTTGTCGGCTATTTGGTTGGTTGTTAGGCCCTCAGCAATCAGGCGCAGCACCTCTAGTTCGCGGCGCGAGAGGGGCGACTGTTGCTTAACGTCTTTCAGTGAGCCACCCCCCACGGTGAGGGCGTGCAGCTTGTGCAGCATATCCAAACCCAGCTCGGCGCTCAAGAATTGCCGCCCCGAGGCTACTGAGTGAATGGCAAAAAGCAATTCGTCGCGGCCCGCATTTTTGAGCACGAAGCCCATAGCGCCGGCTTCCAGCATCTGCATCACATACTGCTCGTTGTCGAGCATGGAGAGCACCAGCACCCGCACTTCCGGAAACTGCTGCTGAATGTGCACCGTAGCCTGCTGACCATCCATTTCGGGCATATTCACATCGAGCACTACCACGTCGGCGGCCGTGGTTGCTAGTAGCTCCAGCAGCTCACGGCCGTTGCCCGCCTCACCCACTACGGATAGCTCCTCCTGGCCCGAAAGCAGAGCCCGGACGCCGTCCCGGACGATAACGTGGTCATCAACAAGAATTACTCGAATCATATCTGGATGCTAGAAAAGGATATTTCTATTAAACGGCAGTTCGCCGAGTCAGGGACGAGTATTTTACGCTTTTTGCGGAGAATACCCAGTCTATTTTTAGTGGGTACGCGAATAGCTACCCGCCTACCTTGGCAGTAGCTTCCCTGCTGCTACAAGCCAGTTCCGCATCAGCGTTTGCCCGTTGCGTTTCCTGTTGAAAAGATGTGCGTACTCTGAACCCGTTGCCTAGGAAAAAGCCTGCTACCTAAGGCCAGCTACAGGCAAAGGCGGTAAGAACTGGCAGTATTAGGCGCTTACTGGGCACTGCTCCGTGGCTTTTCGGTAGTTGCTGGCCGGTACATGTAGTTCTCCACTAGGAAGTACAGTCAGCCTAGGTGCAGGTATTGGCTCGTAGGTGCCCAAGCACCCATTGCCTAGGGCCACAGTGGCTCCGCTATAATCTGCCTTGGCTGTTTAGTTGATAGCCTCTTGCTAGCATTAGTTCTGCGCTAGTAAACAACCACAACGGGTAAGGCTTTGCGTGCTAGGTAAGCTAGAGCCTACGCGTTATCGTTGCGAGCCGAAGGGTAGGGGAGATGACCGACCTGCCTACAATAAGGCTCTGGCCGCTTGTGCCTACCTTGCCGGCTCAAATCTGCGTAGAACCTGCCCATGAAAATACTATTGGTTGAAGACGAGCCTAAGGTTGCTTCCTTTCTACACCAAGGACTCACGGAACAGCAGCACGTCGTGGACCTCGCCCCGGACGGACTGCTGGGGTTGCGTCTAGCCTTAGCGGGTCAGTACGACTTAGTTATCCTCGATACGCTGCTACCCGGCCTCAGCGGCCTTGATGTGTGCCGCCAGGTGCGGGCTCACGATGCGGGCGTGCCCATTCTGATGCTGACGGCCCTGGGCGAAACCGACGACAAAATCCGGGGCCTCGACGCTGGCGCCGACGATTACCTCGTCAAGCCTTCGCTTTTCAGGAACTGTTGGCCCGCATTCGGGCGCTGGCCCGCCGCCGCCACGAAGCCCCCGCGGCCCAAGCCTTGCTGCGCCTCGCCGACCTTACCCTGGACCCCGCCAGCAAGCAGGTGCAGCGGGCGGGGCAGCCCATTCAGCTCACGGCCCGGGAGTTTGCCCTTCTAGAGTATCTGTTGCGCCACCAGGGGCGCGTCATCTCGCGGGTAGATATTCTGGAGCACGTGTGGGAAACCAGCTTCGATACCGGCTCTAATGTTATCGACGTGTATATTAACTTCTTGCGTAAGAAAATAGATAAAGACTTCACGCCCAAGCTGATTCATACTCTGGTAGGCATGGGCTACGTGATGAAGGAAGAATAGCAAGCCAGCCGCGCCCAAAGCCTGCTGTTTCCTACCTCGCACTTACTACCGCTCTATGTCCATCCGAATTCGCTTGGCACTGCAATTTGCGGCCATCTTGGGGTTCACGCTGCTGCTGTTTTCCTTGGTGATTTACTTTTTCACCTACCACTCCCGGCGAGAGTACTTTACGGAAAGCCTCTTTGCGCGCGCCCGCATTGTGGCCCACGTGTACCTAGATGGCACCGACCGGGGCGACGAGGCCAGCCAGGCTTCCTACCGCCGCTACCTGCGCCAGTTTTACCGCACCCTGCCCGAGGAAGAAGTGCGCGTGTTCGACGCCCAAAACAGGGTAGTGTTTCGGGAGGGCCGAGTAGGGCAGAAGTCTGATCTTCAAAGCTTTTTGCAGGATGTGCGCAAGGATGGGCGCGAAGTAGTGCTGGAATCGGACTACCGCCAGACGGTAGGCTTGCTTTACCGCGACGCTCACCGGGGCGACTTCGTAGTGGTAGCTTCTTCGGTAGATGCCGACAGCCGCCAGAAGCTCAACGAACTGCGTACCGTGCTCACCACGGGCCTGCTAGCTTCCTTTCTGATTGCGGGGGTAGGGGGGCTGTTCTTTGCCGGGCTGGCCTTGCGGCCCATGCAGCGCATTGTGCGCGAGGTAGACAGCATCTCCGCTTCCGACCTGCACCGTCGGCTTTCCCAAGGAGATGACCAGGATGAAGTGTCTCTGCTTACCCAACGCTTCAATAGCTTGCTCGACCGGCTGGAAACGGCTTTCGCCGGCCAGCGGACCTTTGTACGCGACGCCTCCCACGAGTTGCGTACCCCCCTCACCGTGCTCATTGGCCAGCTGGAAGTAGCCTTGCTGCAACAAGAGCGGAGCCCGGAAGAATACCGCAGCGTGCTGCAAAGTACCCTTGATGCGGCTCGCCTGCTCAAAGACCTCACCAACGGTCTGCTCCAGATTGCCCGCGCTTCCGACGACCCTTCCAGGTGCCCCTTACCCTGGTGCGCCTAGATGAACTGATCCTTCAGGCCCACGAGGAAGTGCTGCGCCGCCACCCTACCTCCCGCGTCGATTTGGACTTCCGAGAACCAACTGGCCCGCCCCGGGCGGTAACGTACGGCGTGCGAGGCAACGAGGCCCTGCTGCTCTCCGCCTTCCTCAATGTGCTGGAAAACGCCTGTAAATTTTCGGAGGGCCGCTCTGCCCCAATTGTAGCCCTGCTTACTGCCCCCGCCGGGCGGGTGTGCCTGCAAGTGCGCGACCAGGGAGTTGGCATGAGTGAGGCCGACCGCCAGCAGGTTTTCGTGCCCTTTTTCCGCTCCGATGCGGTACGTAACGTTCCCGGTCACGGCATTGGCTTGCCACTTACTGCCAAGATAATGACCCTGCACGGAGGAGATGTACAAGTAGAAAGTGAATTAGGGAAAAGTACTACTGTTACGCTAATACTTCCGGCTGCATAATGTTGATTTACAAGTGATAAAGGGAAAGCAGTTATTTTTAATTTACTTTTAATTCTCTTTTAACTCAGTATTAACGACGGGGAAATAGACTTGCAGTAAGTCTAGGATGAACTCCTAGGTTTACTCCGCCCTCTCACTCCCCTCCTCATGATTAAGACTGCATCGGTTCCGACTGTTCCGTCTGCTGGCCCGGTGGTTTCCGCCTCGTCTGGTGGCTACCGGCACATGTTAGGACACGGTATTCCGTCCGGACTAGGGTTGTCTCTGATGGTGCTGCCGCTGTGTCTAGGCATTTCTCTGGAATTGGGCGCACCGCTGCCGGTTTTTATCAGTGAGCTTATAGTGGCGTGGGGGAGTGGTGCGCCGCTAAACCTAATCAGCTCTGCGTCTGGTCTTGCGGTCATTATGGGAGGTGCTATTCAGCAGTTGGGCACCTTCGAGGTAGTGCTGGCTGCTACGGTACTGGCTGGGGTATTGCAGTTGTTGTTAGGGGTAGCCCGCGCCGGTAGTGAAAGCGCCGCGGCACCTACGGCCGCACCCATCTACTTCAAGCTAGCTGAGCACGTCTTTTTCCCGAACAAAGTCAGCATCGGGAAAACTCTGAGCGAGGTGCCTGTCCACCCTCATACTATGATTGATGGCCCTGCCCCCTTCATCGACTATGATGCAGTAGAAACGATTGAAAATTTCCGCCTCTCTGCCCCGGAGCGCGGTATCAACTTGGAACTGCGCGCCATTCCGCAGTTACAAGTACTGGGGCACTAGCCGCCGATGAGTGACGGTGTGTACGCAGAGGCTATCTGCAAATAGCCTCTGCCTTGCCCGCTCTGTTTTGTCTCACAATCCACCCAACCACGCATAACAACACACATGAAAGGTATCGAGTCCATTCTAGAGAATAACCAGAAGTGGGTAGAAACTAAGCGGGCGGAAGACCCCGATTTCTTCAACCGTCTCGCTAATGGCCAGAAGCCTAAGTACCTGTTTATTGGGTGCTCTGACTCTCGGGTACCTGCTTCGGCTATTACCGGTACGGGCCCCGGCGAAATGTTCGTGCACCGCAACATCGCCAACCTAGTCATCAATACTGACTTTAACCTGCTCTCGGTGCTACAGTACGCTGTGGAAGTGCTCGGTGTAGAAGATATTATGGTAGTAGGTCACTACGGCTGTGGTGGGGTAGCTGCCGCAGCTGCCAACAAGCAGTACGGACTGATTGACGGGTGGCTGACGAACATCCGCGACGTAATTCGGATGCACGAAATGGAGTTCCTGCGCATCAAGGATGAGGAAGTGCGCCTGCGTCGTCTTGTAGAGCTGAACGTGATTGAGCAGGTACGTAACCTGAGCAAAACCAGCATCATTCAAAACGCCCGCAAGGGGAGCAAGCCCCCACGCCTACACGGGCTAGTGTACGATATCAAGGAAGGCCTTCTAAAAGACTTAGAGGTAGAAGACAACCTAATTACTGAGTTGGAGCACATCTACGGCACCGAGGCTATGAAGCACGCCGAGGAAGTACTGGAGGAGCAAGTAGGCCAGGAGCTATCCAAAGACCACGCTCCGTTGATGAACCCCCAAAACCAAGATCAGCAGAACAGCAAGAATCATAAAGAACAAAAGAATTCGCTGTCGAAGGCTAACTAGCCGCGCAGCTCAGCATCATCGGGCGTAGTCTGAGGGGAGTGCGCTTTCGATGTGTGGAACCACCGTGCCCATTGGGAACGGTGGTTTTTTTATGACCAGTAGTTAAGGAAAAATGGAGCAGTAGTGTAGCCGTGTGCCGTGCCTAGGCTTGTACTACTATGGCTGCCTGAACCTGCGGGCCTAGCTTCTGCGTATGCCTCAGCCTACTCACTTGCTGATTCTGCCCATGAAGGCCATTTATTTTGAAGAGTACGGCTCTGCTGAGGTGCTCCGCTATGGCGAGCAACCTACTCCCACGCCAAAAGCAAACCAAATTTTGGTGCGGGTGCGCGCTAGCAGCGTCAACCCCGTCGATTGGAAAATTCGTCAGGGCGACTTGAAGCTTATTACGGGGTACAAGTTTCCAAAGATTCCGGGGCGTGATGTTGCCGGGGAGGTAGCCGCAGTAGGCGATAATGTGACCCGCTTCCGCGTTGGTGACCGGGTGTACGGCATGCCCAATGATGGGGCTGGCAACGCCAATGCCGAGTACGCCTTGCTGGCAGAGTCCGTTGCGGCATTCATTCCGGAGCGGCTGAGTTTTGAGGAAGCAGGCGCCGTACCGCTGGGCGCCCTTACTGCCCTACAAGGCCTGCACGACTACGGCCAAATCCTGTCTGGCGACCGAGTGCTCATCAATGGGGCTTCTGGTGGCGTGGGCACGTTTGCCGTACAAATAGCTAAGGCTTTAGGGGCCGGTGAAGTAACGGGCGTGTGCGGACCCGCCAACGTGGAGTTGGTGCGTAGCCTAGGTGCCGACCGCGTTCTGAACCACCACGAGCACGACTTCACGCACGATGTGAGCCGCTACGACCTCATCTTTGATGCCGCTGGTAAAAGTAGCTTTACGGCCTGCCAAGAAGTACTACGTCGCAATGGCCGCTACGTGACCACTACTCCAGATCCGGCTGCCGTCGTGCTGGATAAGTTTGCCTCGGTCTTCTCGACTAAGTCCAGCTACGTGTTTATGGCTAAGGAGCGGGGCACCGATCTGGCCCTACTATCGGCGTGGCTACAAGCTGAAACCATTCGCCCTGTCATTGCCAAGACCTTCCCCTTATCGGCAACTGCCGATGCGCACCGCTTCAGCGAAGCGGGCGGGGTTGCCGGCAAAATAGTGCTTACTGTGTAGGAAGCCTGGGTAGCTCACGAGTAGATAAGTAGTCTCTGAGGGCATTATCTTCCCGTGGGCTACTTACTCGGCTGGCTTGGTAAAGGCAATTAGTATAGCGCCGCCGGCCATCATAGCTGCTCCCACCACTACCTGCCAGGTTATCTTTTCTTTCAGAAAGAAGGTCGCCAGCAGAATAGAGAACACCAGAGAAATTTTGTCGAATGACGAAGTACGGGAGGCTTGGCCCATTTTCAGGGCTTGGAAGGAAAACAAGGAAGAGAAACACGTGATAATACCCGCTGCAATCAGGAAGAGCCACGTGCGGCGGTCAATTTGCGTGACTTGCCCTAGGTGCCCCTGCCAGGCTACTACTCCCCAGGCTACTCCCACAATCAGGATGGACTGAATTGCAAAGGCTACGCTTGATTCGACATTCTTAATTCCCAGTTTGGAAAGAGTGACGACTACTGCTGCCGACAGCGCGGCCAGCAACGAAAAAACTACCCACATACTAACAGAAAATGCGTTGACTATCAGATACGCAAGTGCCGAAGGTTTAGCCGATATGTAATTTGGATTTTAACTGGTAGATTGAAAGTTATTTATATGAGTCTCATTTTGAGACACCGCTAGTCGTTCTGTTCGTTTGATAGCACCCCATGCATGAATGATGGGGCATTATAATAAATATATAATATTGAATTTTAGACCTTTATGAGTAGATAAAATGGCTGCTCCTAGCTGCTAACTACCAACAGAAAGGCGTTAATATAGTCATGTTCCTCTGGAGAAGCCTCAGGCTGATAGTTCTGATAAAGAACTAATTGGCAATATTGCTACCATATAATATTTGTGCTAGCCTGATATATAAACAATCTTATAACACGGTACAATGCAGGGTGAGAATAAATAATATTTCAGAGTGAACTAGCTGATAATAAATTTTTTGCGAAGCAACGGGAAAGGAATAGTTCTATTTAAGGCTCACAATCAAGGCACTAGCTTAAAAAATTTGGATAGCTGAACAGTAAAAAGAGAAGTAGTATATAACTATGGGAACTATATGTTGTATTATTAATTGTAGTTAATTAAAAAAACCGCAATATATTGCCGTAAAATCCAATGTTTTAGTTGCAACCGGTATGCACGGTTTAAGAAAAATAGAGCAGCTTTTTTCGTACGACGCGCTAGTACAGCTAGCAAATGAAGTGCGTAAGCAGGATGCTGGCTACCGCAGTGCTGGCAATCAGCCTATGCAGGACAATGTGCCGTTCGGACCACATATTCTACAATTGGGAGAGCAAGGCCACCCGCGCTTTTTCGGAGTGAATTCCGAAAATGAGCCTCAGCTTATCAGCTTGCCATTTACACAGCCCAGCCAATTTACTTCATTCGGCTATTCTATCTCAAGTGAAGCAGGTACGTTCCGGCTGCACCGTACTACGCTAGCCTTATGGGTCGCTAGCCTTTCCTTCAGCCAACTCAAGCAGCATTATCCCCGCATATTCGAGGCCAACAACGCATCAACCATGGTGCTCACGCCTCCTCACGAGTTTGGGGTTATTATTACTGCGGAAACTCCCTGGGGCCAACTATATACTGACCCAGAAGCCTACGCCGATGAGCTGAAGCAGGTGGCCGCCAAAACCGGTGTGGTTATAACGCACAACGAGCAGGAAGACTTATTTGGCCTGTACCACCGAGGAGCCCTGGTAGGGCAAGCCGCACGACTGGATACCGAGCAGTTCGTGCGCCTGCTCACCTACCACCTCAACACGCCTGTGGCCTACCAGCCCGTAAAGCAAAAGGTGCTCAACGAGCGATACGGCAGTGCGTTCCCCGCTGAACTCGATAACTTCGACAACTGGGACGGAGAGGTGCGAGAGCACCAGCAGTTTCCGTTGGCAAACCTCTACTACGTGCGGGTGCAGGCCGCTACCGAAAAAGCCGCGCTCAACATGGCCCGCGAGGAAATAGCTCTGCAACGCACCCTAAACCCCATTCGGGTGGCGGCGCGCGGGTTGCCCTTCGAGATTGAGAGCGTTGTCATGCTCGACCGCCTTTCTAACTCGGGCTTTTACGAGGTCCGCTACCATTTCGTCACCGCCGATCAACCCCAACTGGCGTCGGCTTCCTAGCCTGCGCCATCTGCCCTGCACACACCTGCTCCGAAATTCGACTTTTTCTCCTGTTATCTTTGTTGATTCCCTGCTGACTTAGTTGCAGCATCTTTACTCATCAGCGAGAATCAACGATTTGAAAGTCTGTATTGCCGAAAAGCCCAGCGTAGCCCGCGAAATTGCCCAGGTACTGGGTGCCAACCGCAAAATGGATGGCTATTTCGAAGGCAACGGCTACCAGGTAACCTGGACGTTTGGACACTTCTGCCAACTCCGGGAACCCGAGGACTACCGCCCCGAGTGGAAGCGCTGGAGCATTCACGACCTACCCATGCTGCCGGAGAATTTCGGCATTAAATTGATGCGCCGCGACGATGGCGTGGTGCGTCAGTTTACGGTAATTAAAAACCTGCTGGCTGCCGCCGAGGAAGTCATTAACTGCGGCGACGCGGGGCAGGAGGGAGAGGTTATTCAGCGCTGGGTGCTGCTGGAAGCCAAGTACCGCAAGCCCATTAAGCGCCTCTGGATTTCCTCCCTCACGGAAGAAGCTATTCGCCAGGGCTTTGCCAACCTGCGCGACGGAGCCGAATTTGAGAAGCTCTACCAAGCTGGCAAAAGCCGCGCCGTGGGCGACTGGCTGCTGGGCCTAAACGCCACCCGGCTGTTTACGCTGAAGTACGCTCCCGGTCAACGCCAAGTGCTCAGCATTGGACGCGTGCAAACTCCCACACTAGCACTGCTGGTAGACCGCTACCACGAAATTCAGAACTTTAAACCCGAGCCTACTGGGTGCTGCGCACGGAGTATCGGGGCACCATGTTCAGCCACGTAGCTCCGCCCAAGAAAGGCAAGGCAGAAGATGATGAGCCCGACGAGAAAGCTCGCCTGAAAGCGCGTGGCTACTTCGTAACTCAAGAGGAAGCCGATGCGGCCATGGCCGCCGTAAAGGACGTGCCCCTGACGGTGACCAGCGTTGAAATTAAAAAGGGGTTGGAAACGCCGCCGGCCCTGTTCGACCTGACTTCCTTGCAGGTGCAGTGTAACAACCAATTGGGCTTATCGGCGGAAGACACGCTCAAGACGGTCCAAAGCCTGTATGAGAAGAAGGTGGTAAGCTACCCTCGCGTAGACACTACCTTCCTGCCCGACGACCAGTACCCCAAAATTCCGGGTATTCTGCGCGGGCTGGGGGCCTACCATAGCCTTACTGCTCCGCTGCTGGCGGGTAAGATCAAGAAATCAGGAAAGGTATTCAACAACAACAAAGTCACCGACCACCACGCTATCATTCCCACTGGGGCTAGTGCTAGCGGCTTGGGCGGCACCGAGCATAGCGTGTACGATATCATCGTACGGCGCTTTCTGGCGGCCTTCTATCCCGATTGTGAAGTGTCTAACACAACCGTAACCGCGGAAGCGGCGGGCCGCACCTTCCGGGTACGGGGTCGTCAGATTCTTAATCCGGGGTGGCGGATAGTGTACGGCGACCCTGAAAAGCAGCAGGCACCCTCGGCTCCGAAAGCGGCGGGCGAAGGCGAAGACGATGTGGTAAACACCGTGCTGCCCTCGTTCGAGAAGGGCGAAAGCGGCCCGCACAAGCCTCGGCTCGACTCTAAAATGACCCAGCCTCCGCGCGAGTACTCAGAGGCCATGCTACTACGCGGGATGGAAACCGCGGGCCGTAACGTAGACGACGAAGAACTGCGCCAAGCCATGAAGGAGAATGGTATTGGGCGACCATCTACGCGGGCCGCTATCATCGAAACACTGTTCAAGCGGGGCTATATCCGCCGCGACAAAAAGAAGATAGTACCCACGTCTACCGGCGTTGAACTCATCGGCCTGATCCGCAACCCCACGCTGAAGTCAGCGGAACTGACGGGGCAGTGGGAAAAGAAGTTGCGCCAGATTGAAAGCGGCCAGCTAGACCAGGAGCAGTTTCTGGGCGAGCTAAAGCAGTTGGTACGCGAAATGGTGCACGAGGTAAAGCAAGATGGCTCAGGCCGCGCCGTAACCGTAACTTCTGCCGAAGCTGCTACCCCCGCTAAAGGTGCAAACCCTCGCCCAATGCCCGCTGCTGCGGCTACCCCGGCTGTGCCTGGTGCGCTAGGCCCGTGCCCGGCCTGCGGCAGCGGTCATGTGCTACGCGGCAAAACCGCCTTTGGCTGCTCGCGTTGGCGCGAAGGCTGCCAGTTGCGCCTCCCTACCTCTTATGAAGGCAAGAAGCTTACGGATAAGCAGGTAGGAGACTTGCTCAAGAAGGGCCGTACCCAGGTGATGCAAGGGTTTCTGGATGATGCGGGCAACAAGTATAGTGCGGCCATCAAGCTCACGCCTCAGCATACGCTGGAGCTAGTGCGCGCCGCCGAAAGCAAGCCCACCACCGCCACCGACCCCGGCCAGATTCCGTGCCCCGTGTGCCGCCTGGGCCAGATGCTGAAAGGCAAAAGTGCCTGGGGCTGTTCCCGCTTCCGCGAGGACTGCCAGTTCCGTGTTCCGTTTGAGTGGGGCGGCAAGACCCTCACTGACGCACAAATGAACCAGCTCCTACGCAAAGGCAAAACCGGCGTCATCCGGGGCTTCATCTCCTCCAAAACCGGCAACCGCTACGAAGCGGCCCTGCAGGTAGGCGCGGAGGGTAGGATAGAGCCAGTGTTTGATAATAAGGGGTAAAGAGTATGCCGCCGACTTCTGAGCAATTGCTTTTGTTACTGAAGCAGCAGGATACTTCCAAAAGTTGGGAGTATCCTGCTGGTTTTCAGTATAGTCAAGAAATAGCTCGTTTTCAAAAGTTTGTAGAGGCTTTAGAGAAGGCTACTAATTTGATTTTTGCTGTCGAGACAGGACAACAGATTCAAGATGCCTCTTTCCACAGCCAGATTCGGTCGCCTTCCTACGACCAACTGAGTGTAGTGCGATTCAGCAATTTTGGGTCTATGGCCGCGGTTGCTGAAGAAGATGTTACTGCGCCAGAATTGCTAGAAATACTATTGGAGCTACTGCCGCTGCACGGATATGTCCATATCCCTAAAATCGTTTATTCTTTGCCGTATACCGGAACGCAAGTTGGAATAGACCCCATTATAACTTGGTGGGACAGGTTTTTTGAATGGCTGTAATCGTCTACAAACAGTAACTCCTTATGAACCTCAACTCGGTAAAACTATCGTTATCCTCGGCCTTGTGCTGGTAGCCTTCGGGGCCTTCCTATGGCTGGGTGGCGGCTCGCTGCTGGGGTGGTTTGGGCGGCTGCCGGGCGACATTCGGGTGGAGCGGCCGGGTTTCCGCTTGTATGCACCTATTGTATCCATGCTGCTGCTGAGTATAGTGGTCAGCCTAGTCCTGTGGCTGGTGCGGCGGCTAGGGTAATGCCGACCCTGAACAGAGCAAGATAGTACGGGCCGGTGCGAATGTGAAGTATGGTGTAAATGCAATTTTGATAGGAAGTTATACAAGTACCCGTAGTGGTGTATTTGTAGTGGAGAGCCTCTGGAATAGCGCGAAGTGAGCGGTCAAAAAGCCCGTTTTTGAGCACTGGCAACGTTCCCGATAACGATTGCGGAAATAATCAGCTAGCTGATGGGTAGGAAACGGTGGGGTTTCCTCTAACATTAGTGAGGGCTTACTCTGCTAGGCCTGGCTGCTCTTTCTTCGACTAATCAAAATTCCCCACCATGAGAAACAGTTTACTACTAGGTACCCTGGTGCTTGGTACTGCGGTGTCTGCGGTAGCGCAGCAAACCCGCCAGCTACAGGGACGAGTACTCGACGGAGCCTCGGGCGAAACATTGCCGGGCGTGACGGTGGTAGTGAAAAACACTACTACTGGTGCTACCACCGATGGCGATGGACGATTTAGTTTGGCCGTGCCTGCTACCGGCGACGTGGTCCTAACCTTCAGCTACATTGGCTACGTGCCGCAAACGGTGAATGTGGGCTCGCAAACGCAGCTGAAAATCGCCCTGAAGTCTGACGAAAAGGCGTTGGACGAGGTAGTAGTAATCGGCTACGGCCAAGTAAAGAAGAGCGACGTAACCGGGGCCATTGTTTCGGTGAAGGAAGAAGACCTCAAGAAGGTACCGTCGGCCAACGTGATGGAAACCCTGCAAGGCCGCTTGCCCGGCGTGGATATCACCCGGACCAGTGGATCGGCGGGCTCGGGCGTGAACATTGCCGTGCGCGGCAACCGCTCCATCACGGCGCAAAACGGGCCGTTGTTTATTGTGGATGGGGTGCAATACAATTCCATTCAGGACATCAACCCCAATGATATCCAGAGCATGGAAGTGCTCAAGGACGCAGCTTCCACCGCCATCTACGGTTCTCGGGGTGCCAACGGGGTTATCATCGTGACTACGAAAAAGGGGGCGGCCGGTCAGCCACGCGTAACCGTGAACTCCTACTACGGCGTGACGGATGCCGTGTACTACCCCCGGGTGAGCGACGCGGCGGCCTACGTGGCGCAGAAGCGCGAAGCCAACCGCACCACGGGTACCTGGAGCAGCCCCGCCGACGACGCTAAGATTTTTACCCCCCTGGAAATCCAGAACATCGCCAATGGTGTGAGCACCAACTGGATGGATATGCTGCTGCGCCAGGGCGTGCAGCAGGAGCACCAGATTGGCCTCTCCGGCGGCTCCGATAAAACCAAGTTCTATACCTCCTTCGACTACTTCAATGAGAAGGGCTTGTTTCGGATGGACGACCTGAACCGGTATTCCATTCGCTTTAATCTCGATCAGGAAATCAACGCCAAGGTGCGGGTAGGCCTGCAAAGCCAACTGACCTACTTTAACCAAAACCGCCGCCGCGACCCTACCAACCAGGCCAACAAGATTAACCCCTTGCTGACGCCCTATGATGAGAAAGGCAACCTGGAGGTTTTTCCTAACGCCGGCAATTTCATTAACCCCCTCATTGATGAGCAGCCCGGCAACTACCAGAACAACGTGCGCACGACGCGCACGTTCACCACGGCCTACGCCAGCTACCAGATTCTGCCTAGCCTGAACCTGCGTTCCAACTTGGGCCTGACGCTTTCCAACAACCGCACCGGCATTTACCAGGGTGCCAATACGCTGGACCGCAACGGGTCGGTGGCCCAGTCCTCCTACGGTACCGACTTCCTGACCAACTGGAGCTGGGAGAACATCCTGAACTACAGCAAAACGTTCGGCAACCATAGCCTTACTGCCACGGGCGTAACGTCTCTGCTTACGTTCAACACCGAAAACTCAACCGCGCAGGGCCGCAATCAGCTCCTGGACTACCAAGGGTACTACGCCCTAGCCAACGCCAATCAGCAAGTAGGCATCAACAGTGGTACGTAGACAGTAAGCTGATTTCGTTTACGGGCCGCGTGCAGTACAACTTCAAGAGCCGCTACCTCCTCACGCTCACGGGCCGCTCCGATGGTTCTTCGGTGCTGGCGCCGGGCAATAAGTGGGCGTTTTTCCCTTCGGCGGCCGTGGCCTGGCGCATCATCGAAGAGGATTTCATGAAGGACCTATCCCTCGTGACGGACCTGAAATTGCGGGCCAGCTATGGTCGCGCTGGCAACTATGATATTCCGGCCTACTCCACGCAGTCCTTGCTGGTGCGCATACCGTTTGCCTTTGGCGAAACTTCCTCGCCGGCCTACGCTTTTGCCAACCGCATCGGCAACAAGGAACTGGGTTGGGAGCTGTCGAATACGCTCAACTTCGGCCTCGACTTTGCCCTGCTGAACAACCGCCTGACGGGTACTGTGGATGTGTACGACACCCGCACCAAAGATTTGCTGCTGAACCGCGTGCTGCCCGCCACTACTGGCTATTCGGTGGTGACGGAAAACGCCGGCCGCACCCGCAACCGTGGCATTGAGGTAGGCTTGAATGCACTGGCAATTGAGAAGGACGACTTCCGCTGGAACGTGGGCCTGACCTGGTTTAAGAACAAAGAGGAAATTACGGAGCTGACCGTTTCGGGCAACGACATCAACAACCGGTGGTTTATTGGCTCACCCGTCAGCGTATTCTACGATTACGAGAAGATTGGTGTCTGGCAGACCGATGAGGCGGATCAGGCCAAGCAGTTTGGGCAGAAACCCGGCCAGATTAAGGTGCGCGACCTAAACGGCGACGGCCGCATTACGGCTACCGATGACCGTAAGGTGGTGGGCACTACCGTGCCGAAATGGAGCGGGTCTTTCAACACTGACTTCAGCTACAAAGGTTTCGATTTGTCGTTGCAGCTGTTTGCCCGCGTGGGCCAGACGCTGAACTACGAGTACAACGGCTTCTTCGATCCGCAGGGCATCGAGAACAGCTCCGTCCAGAACTACTGGACTCCCGAAAACCCTTCTAACGACTACCCCCGCCCCGACGCCAGCCTCTCGAAGTCTACGCTGCGCAACGCCCTGTATGGCACTACCCTAGATTATGTAAACGGCTCCTACGCCAAGCTGCGGGCCGCTACGCTGGGGTACACGTTTCCAGTAGGCCTGGCCTCGCGGCTGCACATGTCGTCGTTGCGGGTGTACGTGCAGGGCAAGAACCTCTACACCCTGAGCCACATCGACAACTACGACCCCGAGCGGGGTGGCGCCATCACCACGCCCATTCCGCGGGTGCTGACCGCTGGTATCAACCTAGGTTTTTAAGAGGATAGAGGTAGTTTAACGCTGACTAGAAAGATGAACTTCTCCACTCAACATATGCTGAAACTGCTGCTGGCCGCCGGAGTACTCTCGCTCACGCTGCCCGCCTGTGAAAAGCAGCTCGAAGAATATAACCCCTCCGGCCTTACTGCCGATGCGGTGTACAGCACACCTGCCGGTTTTGAAACTCTGGTGAATGCCGCCTATTCCTACACCCGCTGGTGGTATGGCAAGGAAAACGGCTACAGTGTTTCGGAAATGGGCACCGACCTGTGGCAGCGCGGCGCCGGCGACGTAAACCCCGACCTGACGGAGTACACCACCTTGCAGGGCAGCTCCGCCGCCCTCAACGAGCTGTGGGGTAAGCTGTATACGGCCGTCAACATCTGCAATTCCGGTATTGGGCGGATAGGAAATTCCGGTATGACGGATGCGCTGAAGAAAACCCGCGAAGGGGAGTTGCGTTTTCTGCGGGCCTTCTACAACTGGCAGATTGTAGAAACCTGGGGTGGCGTGCACCTGAGCACGGCCGAAGTAACGGCCATCGAAAACACGGCCAATCGTACGCCGGTAGAAACGTTCTACAAGCAGATTTTTGAAGACCTGAACGTGGCCGTGGCTAACCTGCCTACCACCACCACCGACTACGGCCGGGTAACGAAGCCCGCCGCCGAGGCCTTCCTTGCTAAAATGTACCTTACCCGCGGCCAGAATCGTGAGGCCGCCGACTTGGCCCAGAAGGTGATTAGCAGCTACAGCTACGCCTTGCAGCCCCGCTTTGCCGATCTGTGGTCCATGAGCAACCTTGAAAACAAGGAGATTCTGTGGGCCATCAATTATTCCAAGGATTTGAGCGTAAACGACAGGGTAGACCCTGCACTCTATCCGGAAGGGCACTCACGCGGGGGCAACAACGGTCATCTGCTGTTCCTGATGAAGTACGACGACCAGCCCGGCGTCATCCGCGACGTTGCCTACGGTCGTCCCTTCAACCGCTTCATGCCTTCTCTCTTCTATCTGAACCTGTTCAATGAGAAGGTTGACGCCCGCTACGCCGCTACCTTCCAGACGGTGTGGCTCGCAAACCGGGCCGTAGCTGGCATTGCCGTGGGCGACACGGCCGTGGTAGCTAGCAAGTACATCATTCCGGCCTCGGTGAAGGCCCAGAAGAAGTACCGCATTTGGGACCAAAGCGCCGTGTATCGGCCCAACGGTACTATCAGTGGCGACCGGATTCACTACATGACTATGAAGAAATTCATGGACCCCACGCGCCCCACCATTGCCGAAGAGCAGAGCGCCCGCGACGCCTACGTGATTCGTCTGGCCGATGTGTACTTGACGGCGGCTGAGGCGGAGTTCAAAGCGGGCAATTCGGCGAAGGCGGCCGAGCTGATAAACGTGGTACGGCGCCGCGCCGCCATTCCGGGCAAAGAAACCGACATGCTGATCAAGGCTACCGATGTAACCCTGGACTTTATCCTGGATGAGCGAGGCCGCGAACTGGGCGGTGAGCAACTCCGCTGGTTTGACCTGAAACGGACCGGTAAGCTCTTGGAGCGGGTGAAAAAGTACAACCCCGATGCCGGGGCCAGCATTCAAGATTTTCACCTGGTACGACCGATTCCGCAGCGCCAACTGGATGCAGTCATCAACAAATCTGAATTCGCTCAAAACCCCGGTTACAGATAACCCTTCATACCCTGGTCGGGCTGGCTGTAAGCTGGTCCGGCCAGGCTTTTTTCTTTCCCATGAAACAACTTGTCATTTTGTTCTTCGCGCTATTGCTGCTGGCTTTCCGGCCGGCGGAGGACAAGAAACCCACCATTTTCCTTGTCGGCGACTCAACTATGTCGGACAAGCCCCTGGACAAAGCGGAGCGCGGCTGGGGTATGTACTTTCGCCAGTATTTTGACGAGAACGTGGCCGTGCAAAACCACGCCATGAACGGCCGCAGCACCCGCAACTTCCGCCACGAAGGACGCTGGGCCAAGGTGCTGGAGCAGCTTAAGCCTGGCGACTGGGTGTTTATTCAGTTCGGCCACAACGATTCGAAGCAGGAGGACACGGCCCGCTACGCTGCGCCCCAAACGGCCTACCGCCAAAACCTGACCCGCTACGTACAGGAAGCCCGTGCCAAGGGGGCCAATCCAGTGCTGCTCACGCCCGTAGGCCGCCGTTACTTCGATGACCAGGGCAAGCGCAAGGACGACCACGGCGAGTATCCGGCGGTAGTAAAGGCCGTGGCCAAGGCCCACAAAGTGCCTCTGATTGACTTGCACGAAACCAGCTGGGCCATGTACTCCCAACTCGGCGACGCCGGCTCTAAGCCCTTGTTCTGGAGCTACCAGAATGGCGCCAACAACACCAAGCTCGACAACACTCACTTCTCGGCCTACGGTGCCGAGCGGGTAGCGCAGCTGGTAGCCCAAGACGTGAAAAAGCTCAACCTAGGCTTAGCTAGCCACTTGAAGCCCCTGGCTTTCACGGGCAAGTACAGCTACGACCTGCCCGTTGTGCTGCAACCTTATTTTCGCAAAGACACGTTCGACATCCGTAAGTACGGGGCCGTGGCCGACGGCCAAACCCTCAACACGGAAGCTTTCCGCAAAGCCATTGAGGCCTGCAGCCAGCAGGGTGGAGTAGTACTTGTACCGCGCGGCTTGTGGCTCACGGGCCCCATTCAACTGAAAAGCAACGTGAACTTGCACGTACAGCGCGGGGCGCTGGTGCAGTTCAGCAACAAGCTCTCCGACTACCAGCTCATCAAAACCAACTGGGAAGGTGAGGACGCCGTACGTAACCAGTCGCCCATTTCTGGCTACGACCTGGAAAACATTGCCATCACCGGTGAAGGCACCTTTGATGGTGCCGGCGACGCGTGGCGCATGGTGAAAAAGGAAAAGCTAAACGCCGGTCAGTGGCAGCGCTTGGTGAAGTCGGGTGGGGTAGTGGATGAGAAGGGTACTACCTGGTATCCATCGGCTAGCTCGCTTAAGGGCTCTACGCTCAGCAAACCTTGGACAATTCCGGCTGGTCAGCAGCCCGATTACAGCAAATACCAAGAGTTCAAGGATTTCCTGCGGCCCAACATGCTAAGTCTGCAGCGCTGCAAGCAAATTCTGCTGGAAGACTTTACCATTCAGAACTCGCCGGCCTGGACCATCCATCCATTGCTCTGCGACAACATTACCCTGCGCAACGTGACGGCGCGCAACCCCTGGTACGGCCAAAATACCGACGCGCTCGACCTGGAATCTTGCCGTACTGGCTTGGTAGAAGGCTGCACGTTTGACGTGGGCGACGACGGTATCTGCATCAAATCGGGCCGCGACGAGGAGGGCCGCAAGCGGGGCATTCCCACCGAGAACTTCATCATTCGTGATACGAAAGTGTACCACGCCCACGGTGGCTTCGTGATTGGTAGCGAAATGTCGGGTGGGGCGCGCAACCTGTACGTGTATAACTGCACCTTCATGGGCACCGACGTAGGCCTGCGCTTCAAGACGGCCCGGGGCCGCGGGGGGGTAGTCGAAAACATCTTCGTGGACGGCGTAGACATGACCGACATTGCAGGCGAAGCTATTCTTTTCGACATGTACTACGCGGCCAAGGACCCCGTGCAGGTGAACGGTGATGCCTACGGCATTCCGGAAATCAAGGCGGAACCCTTGAATGCTGGTACGCCGCAGTTCAAGGGCTTCCGCATAAAGAATGTAACCTGCAAAGGTGCCAACACCGGTATTCTGGTGCGGGGCTTGCCGGAAATGGCCATTCAGGACGTGGATATTGAAAACACCGTGCTGGAGTGCAACAAAGGTCTGGTATGCCAGGAGGCAGACGGCATCCGCCTCAAAAACGTGACGTTGATTTCGGATAATACCAAGCCCGTACTAGAAGTGCAAAACAGCCGCAACATCAGCCTCGACAACATTCGCTACACGCCCGGCGCCGAGCTGCTTCTGCGCGTGACCGGTGACCGGAGCAAGGCCGTGACGTTGCGCAACACGAACACCAAAGCCGCCAAGAAGGACGTGGAAATCGGTCAGAAGGTGTCTAAAAAGGTTGTAACGGTATCTAAACTGTAAAAAAAGAACCACCCCTTTTCCATGGAGAAGGGGTGGTTGCGCTTTGGCGCAACTGGGTTGTGGGCCCGTGTGCTGCTAATAGCATCGGTAAAGTGGGCTCAAGCATCAGCTCCACCCGCAGCTTTGGTTGGGTGGGTATGCGTAGCCAATCTTCTTTGGTACCCAACCCCTATCAACTATGCCTCAGCCTGTGTCCAAGAAGATGAAAAACAGGCTTTGGGCTCTAGCTTAACTTTCCCTACTCATGCTCTCTCGTCGCTTTCTCCTTTCCGGTTTAGTAGTAGCCTCGCTTTCTTCGCAAGCTCAAACTGCCAGCACCACCACTCGGCCGATGTCGCAGCGCATGGCCGATGCCTTTATTAGCTGGCACCCCGACTCCATTGTTATTGGCAACCGCAAAACTGCCCGCTGGGACTACGAGCAGGGGCTAATGCTGAAGGCGTTGGAGCGCGTATGGCAACGCACGGGTGACGCGCGCTACTTCTCCTACATTCAGAAGGACCTCAACCAGTTTGTGCAGCCCGATGGCACCATTCGCACTTACAAGCTGGAGGACTACAACCTCGACAACCTGACGACGGGGCACGCCCTGCTTACCCTCAGCCAGATGTCGGTGCCCCAGGTAGAGAAGTACCAGAAAGCGGCGCAGCTGCTGCGCAAGCAGCTGGAAGGGCAGCCGCGTACTAAGGCGGGTGGCTTCTGGCACAAGAAGGTGTACCCCAACCAGATGTGGCTCGACGGCCTTTACATGGCTGAGCCGTTCTACGCCGAGTACAGCAAAGTTTTCAACCAGCCCGCCGGCTTCGACGACGTAGCGAAGCAATTTGCTCTCATCGAAAAGAACCTGGTGGACCCCAAAACAGGCTTGCTCTACCACGGCTACGATGAAAGCAAGGAGCAGAAGTGGGCCAACAAGCAAACCGGCCAGTCGCCGAATTTCTGGGACCGGGGAATGGGCTGGTATGCTATGGCATTGGTTGATGTGCTGGACTACTTCCCCCAGAACCACCCGCAGCGCCAACAGCTCATTAAGGACGTACAGCGCCTAGCTCCGGTGCTGGCCAAGTATCAGGATGCCAAAACGGGCACCTGGTCGTTGGTGGTCGATCAAGCCGCGCGCAAGGGCAACTACGCCGAGGCTTCGGGTAGCAGCATGTTTGTGTATTTCCTGCAAAAGGGTGTGCGTATGGGCTACCTCGACAAGAAGTACGCCGACGTGGCGCGCAAAGGGTACGATGGGCTAGTGAAAACCTTTGTGGCTACCGAAACCGGGGATGCCTTGGCTTTCAACGGGACGGTAAGCGTGGGAGGCCTGGGAGGCAACCCCTACCGCGACGGTAGCTTTGAGTACTACCTCTCTGAGCCCCTGCGTAAAAACGACCTGAAAGGCGTAGGGCCTTTTATTCTGGCGAGTGTAGAAATGGAGGTGGCCGCCGAAAGCAGCAAGGGCAAAGGCAGGACAGTAGCCATAGACAACTATTTCAACCACGAGCTGCGCAAGAACCCCACTGGCGGCCAGCAGGAGCCCTGGCACTACACTTGGGAGGATCGTACGCACGGCGGCTTTTACTTCTGGGGCCAACAGTTCCGCGACTTAGGGGCCAAAACCGTCACTGTTCCTATCGCCCCAACGGCCGCCGCATTGGCGAACGTAGACGTGTTCATTATTGTGGACCCCGATACCAAGAAAGAAACGCCCACGCCTCATTTCGTGCAGCCCGCCGATGTGCAGGCCCTAACCAAGTGGGTAAAGAACGGGGGCACCTTGGTGCTCATGGCCAACGATACCAGCAACTGCGAAATTCCGCGTTTTAATACGCTGGCTCAGGCATTCGGCATTCAGTTCAAGCCCCTGAACCTGAATATGGTGAAAGGCAGTCAGTTTGAGCAAGGCCGCGTGGCGCTGCCTGCCGGCAATGCCGTATTTAAAACGTCGCGGGCCGCTTACATTAAGGAGCTGGCTCCGCTGGATATACAAGCGCCCGCGCAGCCCCTCATCAGCCAAGACGGCCACGTGATTATGGCAACGGCCAAAGTGGGTAAGGGCACTGTCTTCGTCGTGGGCGACCCGTGGCTGTACAACGAATATGTAGACGGCCGCAAGATTCCGGCTGAGTTTCAGAACTATCTGGCCGCAAAGGATTTGGCTACCTGGTTGCTGCAACAGGTAGGGGCTAAGTAAGGTAGGGCGCCCTTAGTGCCAGCCGTGGTAAGTGCGGCTGATGCAGGGCTTTGCCTGGGCATCTTTCGGGCAAAGCAAGGAAGAGGCGGTACGTTCCGGCTGCTTGCTTTGCCCGAGAGATACTGGTTACCTGTTCAAATCATTCTTGCGTTGCTACTGCCGTTGCGTATGCGTCTCTTTGTATCGTTGCTCTTGGTTCTATTGCCGCTGGTAGTGGGAGCCAATCGTCCTTGTCGAAAGTGTGGGTACCTGACCTGGGCAATGGCACCTACAAAAACCCCGTTCTCTACGCCGACTACTCTGATCCCGACGTGGTGCGGGTGGGCCAGGACTATTACCTCACGTCCTCCAGCTTCAACGCCTCGCCGGGCCTCCAAATCCTGCACTCGCGCGACCTGGTAAACTGGACCATTATTGGGGCCGTGTTCAGCCAGCAGCTACCCCAGGCCCGCTACAACATACCTCAGCACGGCAACGGCGTGTGGGCCCCGGCTATCCGCTACCACCGTAAGGAGTTCTACATCTATTACCCTGATCCCGATCTGGGCTTGTTTGTGACCAAGGCCAAAAACCCGGCCGGACCCTGGAGTACCCCGGTATGCATCAAGGATGCTAAGGGCTGGATTGACCCCTGCCCCCTGTGGGATGAGGATGGGCAAGCCTATTTGGTACACGGTTTTGCCGGTTCGCGGGCGGGGTTCAAGAGCGTGCTGGCCGTAAGCCGCATGAGCCCCGACGGTCTGCACCTCCTCGGCGACGAAGTACTAGTGTTTGATGGACACGACAAGCACCCCACCATTGAAGGGCCCAAATTCTACAAGCGCCACGGCTACTACTATATTTTCGCGCCGGGCGGTGGGGTAGCCACTGGCTGGCAGGTAGTCATGCGCTCCAAAAATGTGTTTGGTCCCTACGAAGACCGGGTAGTTATGGCCCAGGGCAATACGGGCATCAACGGCCCGCACCAAGGCGCGTGTAGATACGCCCGATGGCAAAGAAGACTGGTTTCTGCACTTTCAGGACCAGGGGCCCTACGGCCGGGTAGTGCATTTGCAGCCCCTGCAGTGGAAAAATGACTGGCCAGTTATTGGTGAGGACCCTGATGGGGATGGTAACGGCCAGCCCGTGCTAACCCACCGCAAGCCCACCATTAAAGGGCAGCCACACCCTTTGGCCACTCCCGCCACTTCCGATGAGTTTACCAGCAATACACTGGGGCTGCAATGGCAATGGCACGCCAATCCGCAACTGGGCTGGCACTTCCTGAACGGTAGTGCGGGATTGCTGCGGCTATATTCCGTGCCTCTACCCGATGATTACCGCAACCTCTGGCAGGTACCCAACCTGCTGCTGCAAAAGCTGCCCGCCGACAAGTTCACCGTCACCACCAAGCTAACCTTCAGCCCCCGCTTTGAAGGTGAAAAAGTAGGGCTAGTAATGATGGGCCTGGATTACGCGGCGCTGTCCTTGGGTAATGCAAACGGCAAGCTGCTGCTAACCCAGGCAGTGTGTAAGAATGCGGAAAAATTGGCGGCTGAGCAGGAGACTTCCTCCGTTGTAGTTCCGGGCAAGCAGCCTGTCTACCTGCGGGTAGCGGTGCAGCCTGGTGCTATCTGCCAGTTTAGCTACAGCCTCGATGGGCAGCAGTTTCAGCCGATTGGTGGGGCGTTTACCGCGCGGGAGGGCAAGTGGATTGGCGCCAAAGTAGGTCTGTTCTGCACCCGCGCCGCTAAAACCAACGACGCAGGCAGCGCCGATGTAGATTGGTTTCGGGTAGAGTAAGACGCTAGACCTGAGCATGGTGAGCGTACCGCCATCCACTAGGCTTACAGCTTCACCATTTCCGGCATCGTGGAGGTGCGCACAATCAGCTCCGTCGGAATCCGTACCGTTTCAATGGGTAGGGCGCGCTGCTTGCGCTCAATTTGGTCAATAAGACGCTCTGCGGCTATCTGACCAATTTCCTGGGCAGGCTGAACGACCGTACTCAGTGGAGGCGCTAGTAGCTCTGCCACGTTGAGGTTCGTGAACCCAATGAGTGACACGTCGTCGGGGATGTGCAGGTTGCGCTGGCGGAGGGCTTGCAGGCAGCCCACAGCTAGTCGGTCGGAGGCGGTGAAAAAGGCGTCGGGCGGGGAGGGGTACCGCATGAGTTCGTCTACCATTGGGCCTACTTCATCAGGCCCGAAGGAGCCGTAGCGCACCAAGCTCTCATCGAATACTAAGCCGTGCTTTTCCAAGGCCGCACGGTAGCCGGCCAGGCGCTCTTGCGTGATGCTTAGCCAGGGCTGAATGGTGAGGTGAGCAATGCGCCGCCGGCCCGATTGAATCAGATGCTCCGTCGCGGCAAAGGCTCCCCCGAAGTTGTCGGCCACTACCTTTGTTACGTTCAGCTCCGCCGATACACGGTCGAATAGCACAAGTGGTACGTTCTTATCGAGTACTTCCTGTAGGTGTGCTACGTTAGACGTTTCGCTGGATAAGGACATGAGCAACCCATCTACTTTCCGGGACATAGACTGCTGCACGTTGGCTATTTCTCGCTCGTAGGATTCCTGGCTTTGGAAGATGATAACGTGGTAGCCGCGGTTGTAGGCAATGGCTTCAATCCCATTGATGGCCTGCGAGAAGAAGTAGTTGGCAATCTGAGGAAGAATAACTCCAATGGCCCGGCTGGCGCTGCCCTTCAGGCTCAGCGCAATGGGGTTAGGGCGGTAGTTGAGCCGCTCGGCGCATTCCATTACTAGGCGCTTCGTCTCAGGGTTGATTTCGTAGCTCCCTCGCAACGCCCGCGACACTGTGGAGGTAGATAGATTCAGCTCGCGGGCAATGTCTTTTATGGTGAATGTTTCCACAGCGTAGGCGGGCTATTAATAGAGAAATGAAGGAGAGTGGGGACTTACTTTAATCCAAGAACCTCTGCAGCCTAGCGGGGTAAGTGCCAGGGGCAAAAAGCAGGAAGAACGCCAAAGTATCCGTCGTATAAGCTGCCAAAAACCGCGTCGGCGGCTGGTTGGCAACGTTCCCGACATCGTTTGCGCAAATTATTAACCGGATGATCTTCCTTTTGGGAAAGCCATCATCTAACCTTAACCAAGCAGAAAGCTAGCCTGGTGTTTCAAAAGTACACCGGATTTCTCCGAAAAGTTTATAATCCTACTTCCTCCGGAATGAGTACTTCCTCCTGGTTTGATCTGAGGGGTAAAGTGGCCCTAGTGACGGGCTGCACGCGCGGCATTGGCCAAGCCATGGCCGTGGGCCTGGCCGAGGCCGGGGCCGACATCATCGGCGTGTCGGCTTCGCTGGCGCTGCAGGGCTCGGCCACGGCCCAGCAGGTGCAGGCGCTGGGCCGGCAGTTCCATGCCTACCAGGCCGACTTCAGCCAGCGCGCCCAGGTCGATGCCTTCCTGACGCAGGTGCAGCAGGACTTCCCCCGCATCGACATCCTGATCAACAACGCCGGCACGATTCAGCGCGCCCCCGCCGCCGAGCACCCCGATGCGCTCTGGGACCAGGTGCTGGCCATCAACCTGGACGCGCCCTTCCGATTGGCGCGGGCGCTGGGCGGGCGCATGCTGGCCCAGGGCGGGGGCAAGATCATCTTCACGGCCTCGCTGCTGAGCTTCCAGGGCGGCATTCTGGTGCCGGGCTATGCGGCCAGCAAGGGCGCCATTGCCTCGCTGGTGAAGGCGCTGGCCAACGAGTGGGCCGGGCGCGGGGTCAACGTCAATGCCCTGGCCCCGGGCTACATCGCCACCGACAACACGCAGGCCCTGCGCCAGGACCCGGACCGTGCCCAGAGCATTCTGGCCCGCATTCCGGCCGGGCGCTGGGGCACGCCCGCGGACTTTAAGGGGCCCACCGTGTTTCTGGCCTCGGCCGCGGCCGACTACGTGCATGGCACCATCCTCACCGTCGATGGCGGCTGGATGGGCCGCTAAGGTTACCTGTTAACCGAGCAGGAGGGTGTACCCACTCCTGCTTCCAAAGGCACTGCCTCCTACTTTCATTCGCTTAGTATTCCTAGTATGATTCAGCGTTACGCTATTGGTCCCCGCGAAACTGCGGCAATGAACACCGCCGAGTTGCGGGAGAACTTCCTGTTGGAAAACCTGTTCGTGCCCGGCGAAATTCAGTTGGTCTACACCCACTACGACCGCATGATTGTGGGAGGCGCCACACCCACCACGGAGGCCATTAGCTTGCCCTGCCCAGAGAACTTAAAGGCAGAGTTCTTTTTGCAGCGCCGCGAACTGGGCATCCTCAATACCGGTGCGGCCGGTACCGTCACGGTAGACGGTATGTTGTACGAGCTGGGCCGCCAAGATTGCCTGTACGTGGGCAAGGATGCTCGTGAGGTAACTTTTGCCAGCGTCGATGCCGCGCAACCTGCCAAGTATTACCTGCTGTCTACGCCTGCGCATGCGGCTTATCCTACTACCCGCATGACCCAGGCCGAGGCTACCCCCGTGACCATGGGTGCCCTGGAAACGGCCAATCAGCGCACCATCTATAAGTACATCTACCTGGAGGGCATCCAAAGTTGCCAGCTTGTGATGGGCCTGACGCAGCTACACGCGGGTAGCGTGTGGAACACCATGCCTAGCCACGTGCACGACCGGCGCATGGAGGCCTACCTCTACTTTGACTTGGCTGAGGGGCAACGCGTGCTGCACCTTATGGGCCAGCCCCAGGAAACCCGCCACCTCTGGGTGGGAGAGGGGCAAGCCATCCTCTCGCCGCCGTGGTCTATTCACTCCGGCTGCGGTACGGCCGGTTACACCTTCATCTGGGGTATGGGTGGCGAAAACCAAGAATACACCGATATGGACCCCGTGTCCATCACAGAACTGCGCTGAAAAGCACCCACCTTCCCAATACCAAATTCCCACACTTGTCATGAAAAGAAAACTACTGTTGCTGGCGCCGCTGTTGGCGTGCGTGGCGGCACCAGCCTGGGCGCAGCAGCGGCGCGTGCAAGGCGTCGTTAAGTCGGATAAAGGGGAGCCACTCCCCGGCGTCACGGTAGTGGTAAAGGGTACTACCGCGGGCGCCTCCACCGACGTGGAAGGCCGCTTCGACCTGCCCGTGCCCGAAAATGCTACCCTGCGCTTTAGCTACATCGGCTTCCTGCCCTACGAAGTAGCAGTAGGCAGCAACACTAGCCTGAACGTGACCCTGCGGGAAGACAGCAAGACGCTGGACGACGTGGTAGTAATTGGCTACCAGGCCGTGCAGCGCCGCGACGTAACCGGCTCGGTGTCGTCCGTCAGTGCTCAGCAGATCAAGGATATTCCCGTAAACTCCGCCGCCGAAGCTCTAACGGGTCGTTTGGCTGGTGTGCAGCTTACTTCTTCAGAAGGTACGCCCGGCAACCTCGACGTGCGCGTGCGGGTGCGCGGCGGTGGCTCCATCACCCAGGACAACTCGCCGCTCTACGTGGTAGATGGCATTCAGATTGAAAATGCCCTGGCCGTAATTGCGCCCCAGGATATTGCCTCGGTGGATGTGCTGAAGGACGCGTCGGCTACCGCCATTTACGGTGCCCGCGGTGCCAACGGCGTTGTAATCATCACCACCAAGAAAGGCATCGAAGGCAAAACCGTTATTAGCTACAATGGCTTTGCCGGTTTCCGCCGCATCAGCAAGAAGCTGGGCGTGCTCAAGCCCGCCGACTACCTCGATTATCAGTTTGAACGGGCCCAGCAGGTAGGTCTTACTGGCAGCGCCGGCTTAGACTCGTACGAGAAGCTGTTTGGTAGCTCCAACTACCTAAGCGATACGCTTGCTCGCGCCCGCAACTCACCCTTCCTCGACTGGCAGGATGAGGCTTTCGGCCGCGACGCCTTCCAGCAAACCCACAACGTGTCGGTATCGGGTGGGGTGAAGGGCACGACGTACTCCCTGAGCCTAACCCACAACGACGAAGACGGCATTCAGCGGGCATCGGGCTACACCCGCAACTTGGTGAACTTCCGCTTCGATACCAAGCCGCTGGAGAAGCTGCGCATCGGCTTGAACGTGCGCTTCAACGACCAAAAATCCACCGGCGCTGGAACGTCCAGCTCGGGTTCCAACACCACCTCCCGCCTACGCAACGCGGTACAGTACCTACCCTTGTCGGTGCCCCGCAGCAGCGGCGTCCTGCTCGACCCGAACGTGTTTGACCCGGAGTTCTTCACGACTTCGTCTCTGGTAAACCCTATCGTCGCCATTGAAAGCGAGTTTCGGATGATAAGCGCCGCACCTTCAATGTGGGGGCCAACATAGCCCTGGATTTGGCCAAGGGCCTCGTGTTTCGCTCCACGGCTGGCTTCGACATCAACAACACCGAGCTAAACACCTTCAACGGCCGCAACTCACCTACCATCCGCCAGCCTGCGGGTGGCTACAACGAGCTGCCGTTTGCTACCATTACCACGGGCACCCAGGTAACGCTCAACAACTCCAACGTGCTGGATTATAGCCTCACCAAGGGCAAGCACGCGATTGGGTTGTTGCTGGGCGAGGAAACCTACCAGCAGCGCAACCGCCAGCAGTACATCCAAACCAACTACCTGCCGCTGGACATTACGGCCGAGCGGGCCTGGGCCAACATCAACCAGGGCGTGCTGCCCACGGGCGTAACGGCCCAGCCAGTGCTGCCCAGCACGAGCATTCCCCAGGACTACACCCAGCTCTCGGGCTTTGGCCGCCTAACGTATTCATACGACGATAAGTACCTGTTTACGGGTACGTTCCGGGCAGATGGCTCGTCCAAGTTCAGATCGGGAAGCCAATGGGCTTTCTTCCCAGGTGCTTCCGCCGCGTGGCGTATTTCCAAGGAAGATTTCTTCACGGGCGTTTCCGGTATTTCGGACCTGAAGTTCCGCTTGAGCTATGGGCAGGCAGGTAACAACCGCATCGGCGACTTCCTGTACAACCAATTGTTTGCGGCCGGCAATGCGCCCTACTACCTCAACCATAACCAAGTGCTGGGAGCTTCGGCTACTACCTTGCCCAACCCGAATTTGAAGTGGGAGGTAACGACCTCGCGCGACTTTGGGGTGGACCTAGCGCTGTGGGAAAACCGGGTGCAGTTTACCGGCGACATCTACTATAACACGACGACCGACCTGCTCATCAACCGGCCCATTCCACCCTTCTTGGGGTATACCAGCCAGTTGCAGAACGTAGGCAAAACCTCAAACAAAGGTATAGAGCTGCAACTGACGGGCACCATCTTCAACACACCCGACTTCACCTGGACGGCTACTGCCAACGCCTCCATGAACCGCGGCCGCATTGAAAGCCTGGGCGAAAACCTCAACGAAATTGCTGGCATCAACTCGGGCTGGGCGGGCTCGAACTTCGCTTCGGCGGCCGACTACAAAGCGGTAGTGGGTCGGCCAGTGGGCGAAATGTACGGCTACGTGACCGACGGCTTCTACACCGCCGATGACTTCGAGGGCTTTGATGCCGCTACCAACCTCTGGATTCCTAAGTCGGGGCTGCTACCCTCGGGTACGGCAGTAGGTCAGGTGGCCCAGCCGGGTGTCATCAAACTCAAGGACCTGAACGAGGATGGTACCGTGAACGACCTCGACCAGAAGGTAATCGGCAATGCCAACCCCAAGGTGACGGGCGGCCTGAACCAGCAGTTTACCTACAAGAACTTCGACGCCAGCGTCTTCCTCAACTTTGTGTTGGGCAATGATGTGTACAACGCCAACAAGATTGAGTTCACCACGAACACGCCCAACACCGTGTTCAGCAACGTGCTCGATGTGATGGAAGACCGGTACCGCACCATCAACGCCGATGGCACCCGCATTACCGACCTCAACACGCTGCGCGAGGTAAACCAGAATGCCAAGATCTGGACGCCTACCCAGCGCTACTTCCTGCACTCCTGGGCCGTGGAGAATGGCTCTTTCCTGCGCATCAATAACGTGACGCTCGGCTACTCCCTCCCCAAACCATTAATTCAGCGCGTGAAGATGACCCAGGTGCGCTTCTACGTGACCCTGAACAACTTGTACACCTTCACCAAATACACGGGCTACGACCCCGAGGTGAACACCCGCCGTTCGTCGCCGCTCACGCCTGGGGTTGACTATGCCGCCTACCCTCGTAGCCGGGCCTTCCTGCTGGGTGTGAACCTGGCCCTGTAATTCCCACCCACTGCTTTCCCACTTCAGCATATGAAATCCTTATTCCCCTTTCGGGCCGTAGCTGCCGCCGTGGCGCTAACGGGAACCGCCGGGCTGGTGTCATCCTGCAAAGATTACCTGGATGTAGAGCCGGTGGCGCTCAATACCACTTCCTATATATTCAGCACAGTAGCTGGCGCCACTACCGCCGTTATTGGCGCCTACGACCCCCTTTCGGGCGACAACGGGTACGGGCAGCGCATCAGCCTGTACTATTCCGTAGATACTGATGAAATGATTGGCTCGCCGGGTGCCCCCGATGGGCAGCGTCGCAGCATTGCGCGCTACAAGGCCCTGGCTACCAACACCGAAATTACCAACCCCTGGAACCAGCTGTACCAGGGTGTGGAGCGCGCCAACATTTGTATTCAGCAGATTCCACAGATGGCACTCTACACTAGCGGTTCGGCGGCCGACACGGCTGCGCTGCACCGCTTGCACGGCGAGGCTCTAACCCTGCGGGCGCAGTACTACTTTGAGCTGATCCGCAACTGGGGGGATGTGCCGGCGCAGTTTACGCCCTCGGTATCGGGCCAGAACTTCAACCTGCCCAATACCGACCGCAACGAAACCCTGGCCCGCCTCATTGCCGACCTGGGCCAAGCTCAAAAGCTGGTGCCGTGGCGCTCTGCCGCGGGTACTGCCAACGAGCGAATCACGAAAGGTGCCGTGAAAGCCCTGCGGGCCCGCCTGGCCCTCTACCGGGGCGGCTACTCGCTGCAAGGAGTGCAGATGGTGCGCCCCGCCGACTACCTGGATTACTACCGCATTGCCCGCCAGGAGTGCGCCGAGCTGATGGCACGTCCGAACGAGCACAAGTTGAACACCACGTTCCTGGAAGTATTCCAGAGCATCAACCAGCAGCGCGCCGATGTAGCCAACGAAATCATGTTCCAGGTAGGTGCAGGTGGCTCCACGGCCGCTTCCGACAGCAAGCAGGGCTACTACAATGGCCCACGCTTGCAGAACGCCTCCAGCGCCTATGGTTCTACCCAGGGCGCCATGGTCATTGCACCTACCTATTTCTATGCCTTCGACTCGACGGACACCCGCCGCGACGTAACCCTAACGCCCTACGGCATGGCCAGCACCAGCACGTTCTTCTCGGGCGTGGCCCTGAATGTGGTAACGGACGGCAAGTTCCGCCGCGACTGGCACGTGCCCCTGGTGACGGGCTCTAGCAACTACTTGGGCTACAACTGGCCACTTATTCGATTTGCGGATGTGGTCTTGATGTTTGCCGAAACCGAAAACGAGCTAAACGGCCCCACGCAGGCGGCTAAAGACGCCCTGTTGCAAGTGCGCACCCGCGCCTTTGGTAGTGCCGCCAAAGCGGCAGTAGGCCTGAATATGGCTTCCAAAGAAGCCATGTTCAATGCCATTGTGAATGAGCGCTACCTTGAGTTTGGTGGCGAAGGCATTCGTAAGTACGACCTGCTCCGCTGGAACCTGTTTGCTACTAAAATTGCGGAGGTGAAGGCGGAGATTGAGAAGCTGGCCAAAAACCAGGCTCCTTATCAGAACGTGCCCCAGTACATGTACTACAAAACGCCGGCTGCTGGCCCCGTGCAGTGGACTCGCTCGTTCTACCGGCCTTCACCCAGCAATACGGCTGCCCCTACGGGTACCGTGCGCGTAAACTGGCGCCAGGCTATTGATGCAGCCTACCTCGCAAATCTGCGCCCCGCTGGCACTTCCTACACCCTGGGCACTACCACGGCTGCTAGCGTAGGCAGCGGCCTGGCTGCCGAGTACGTGCCGGGCTTAGGCAAAGAATTGCTTCCAATTCCGCAAAGCACCCTGGCTTCTGATCCGGCATTAAAGCAAAATCAGGGCTATTAGCAGGTGACTACATGAAAGCTAGCGGTGTGAAATCCTAGTATTTCGCATTAGGCCTGGCTGCACTCCCCACATCCTTCCTTTTTGAGATTATGACTTCTGCACAACCGGCTTTCTCTACAACTTCTCATCTGCCTGGCTAACGGTAGGGGTGGGCGTGCAACGCCAAATTCTGGCGTATGGTCCCGACCTGATGCTGGTGAAAGTGGCCTTTGAAGCTGGGGGGGTAGGAGCCCGGCACCACCACGTGCACAGCCAAATTACCTACGTGGAAAGTGGCGTGTTCCGGTGCACGGTAGGCGAAGAAGAACGGGTGCTCCGCGCGGGCGACACGTTCTACGCCGCCCCCGACGTGTGGCACGGGGTAGAGTGCCTGGAAGCGGGCGTGCTGCTGGATTCTTTCAGTCCCATGCGGGAAGACTTTGTGTAATCGCCCGATGCTGTTTGCGCGTTGCACCATGAAAAAATTAGTGAGCTACCTGTTCCTGCTGGTGGGGGTTGGGGAAATGGGAATCTTATCGGCCGGGCCCAGCAGGTAACGGTGTCGGCGGATGGTTCGGGAAACTTCCGGACCATCCAAGCCGCCATCAACAGCTTGCCCAATGAGGCAACCAAGCCGCGGACGGTGTACATCAAAAATGGCACCTACCGTGAGAAAGTGCTTCTCGATGGCAAGCAGAACATCATTCTGAAAGGCCAGAGCGAAAAAGGCGTGGTGCTGACGTTTGCGCAGGCACGCGACGCGTGGCGCTGCGACCCGGTTGCGGGCCAAGACGACTGGGGCGTAGCTACGCTGAACATGCGCAACTCCCCCGATATCACATTAGAAAACCTCACGGTAATCAACAGCTTCGGCTTTGATGCCACCGGCCCCGTTACAATTGATTGCCCCACGGAGCCCACCAAAAAGAAAACCCTGAGCAAAACCGGCCACCAAATGGCGCTGCGTACCATGCCCGGTACTACCCGCCTTGTGGTGAAGCACTGCACCTTCCGGGCCCTGGGCGGCGACACGGTGAGCCCCTGGGACGTGGATGCGGGCCTGTATTACTTTCAGGACTGCACCATGGAGGGCGGGGTAGACTTCTACTGCCCCCGGGGCTGGGCTTATGCGGAAAACTGCCGCTTTATCTGCCACAACACCTCGGCCGCCATCTGGCACGATGGCTCCGCGGATCAGGACTCCAAGACGGTCTTGAAGAACTGCTCCTTCGAGGGGGACCCAGGCTTCAAGCTAGGGCGCTTTCACCGGGAAGCTCAGTTCTACCTCGTGGACTGCACCTTCGGGCAGAACATGGCCGACGCGGATATTTACTGGGCTCAGTCGGGGCCCGGGGCTAAGCAGTGGGGGCGCCGGGTGTACTACCAGAACTGCCACCGGCAGGGCGGCGACTTTGCGTGGTTTAAAAACAACTTGAGCGCGGCGCAGGGCGCTCCGAAAGCCCGTAAAATTGGGGCCGACTGGACCTTTGGCGGTCGGTGGTATCCAAAATCGGGCAAGGCAGCTACGGTGCCGCTCAAGCCATCTAACCTAAACGCTCCCGACCGGTACTCGGCCCGGCCCGCTACGGCTACGGCTTCGCTATCGGGCGGGGCCGTGGCTAGTGCTGCACCAGCCCCTGCGGCTAGCGTTGACTCGGTGGCCGAGCGGATGCTGCTGTACCAGCGGACTGTGGGTGGCTGGCCTAAGATGGTGAACAACATCAAAGTAAAGTACGACCACGCCATGACTGTGGCCGAAGAAGCCGCTACCCGCGACGACGCCGGCCGCAACGATGCCACCATCGACAACGATGCCACCACGCGGGAAATACGCTACCTGGTGAAGGCGTTTCAAACGACTTCTAACGCTGCCTATAAAGCGGCGGCTGAGAGAGGTATCCGCTACCTGCTGAAAATGCAGTATGCCAACGGCGGCTTTCCCCAGTACTACCCCGACCTGAGCAGCTACCGCCACCAGATTACCTACAACGACAACGCCATGGTGCGGGCCTTGCAGGTGCTGCGTGATGTGAGCCGCCGCGCCAACGGTTTGGAGGTAGTAGACGCCGCCCTGGTGGCCCCTGCCACCACCGCCGTAAACCGGGGCATCGACTGCATGCTGAAAACCCAGTACGTGCAAAAAGGGAAGCTCACGGCCTGGTGCGCCCAACACGACGAGAAAACCCTACTGCCAGTGAAGGCCCGTGCGTTTGAGCTGCCTTCCCTGAGTGGTATGGAAACCGTGTCTATCGTGCAGTTTCTGATGGACACGGAAAGCCCAACGCCAGCTATTAAGAAAGCAATAGAGGCGGCCGTGGCGTGGCTGCAAATGGTGAAGATTACGGGGTACACCGTGAAGGACCAACCCGACGCCAAGCAGCCCAAGGGCTTCGACCGGGTAATCGTGCCGGAGGCCAATGCTACTATCTGGGCTCGTTTTTATGACCTCAACACCAACCGACCCATCTACGTGGGCCGCGATTCCCAGCCCCATGCTACGCTGGCCGAAATAGAGTACGAGCGACGCACCGGCTACGCTTATGCCGGTACCTGGCCCGAAAAGCTGCTCAACCGCGACTACCCGCGCTGGCAGCAGAAATGGAATAGCAACGCCACGCCCACCCTGGGCCGCAAACAATAACGGTTTTAACCATGCCGCACTTATCCCGACACCTGGTTTCCCAAGCGCCCGCAACCACCGTTGCGCTGCCCTCATCCGCTCTGCTGGAACTCCCCGAGAAAGTTCTTCAATTTGGTACGGGCGTGCTGCTGCGCGGCCTACCTGACTACCTCATTGACAAGGCGAACCGCCAAGGTGTTTTCAACGGCCGCATTGTCGTTGTGAAAAGCACCGACGGTGGTGACATTGATGCGTTTACCCGCCAAGATGGTCTGTACACGCTCGGCATCCGTGGCATTGAGGACGGCCGTGAGATATCCGAAAACGTCGTTTGCTCGGCCATCAGCCGGGTGTTGTCGGCGAAAAGCCAGTGGGCCGACATCTTGGCCTGCGCGGCCAATCCAGACCTGCAAGTGGTACTTTCTAATACCACGGAAGTCGGCATTCAGCTCGTGTCGGACGACATTAGCCAGAGCCCGCCCCAGTCGTTTCCCGGCAAGCTGCTTGCGTTTCTGCTGGCCCGCTACCGTGCCTTTGCGGGCGCCAAGGACAAAGGTCTCGTCATTGTCCCTACCGAGCTAATTCCGGATAATGGAACCAAGCTGGAAGCCATTTTGCTGGAGCAAGCGCACCGCAACGGCTTGGATGCAGAGTTCATCGACTGGCTGGAAACGGCCAACCAGGTGTGCAACTCCCTGGTAGACCGCATTGTGCCCGGCCGCCCTGATAAGGCTACCCAGGCCGTCTTAGCCGCTGAGCTGGGCTACGAAGATGAGTTGCTGACTATGTCGGAGGTATACACGCTCTGGGCCATTGAGGGCGACGCCCGGGTTAAGGAGATTCTGTCGTTTGAGCAGGTAGATGCTGGCGTGATTGTTCAGCCTGACATCAACCTGTTTCGGGAGCTGAAGCTTCGCCTGCTGAACGGTACCCACACCCTGAGCTGCGGCTTGGCTCATTTGGCGGGCTTTACTACGGTGCGCGAGGCCATGGAAGATGCCAACCTAGCAGGCTTTGTGCACAACCTGATGCTGGCAGATTTGCTACCCGGCATTCCCTATCAGGTAGACGAAAAAATGGGGCAGCGCTTCGGCATGCAAGTGCTCGACCGGTTTCGCAACCCATCCATTGAGCACCGGTGGTTGTCCATTTCCATGAACTACACGGCCAAAATGCAGATGCGTAACGTGCCCACGCTGCTGCATTATTACCAGAAGCTGAAGGCGGTACCACACTACATGGCCTTGGGCTTTGCCGCTTACCTGGGCTTTATGCGCGCTACCCGGCAGGAGGGAGGCACGTGGTATGGGGAGGCAAACGGCCAGTCCTATGAAATTCAGGACGACAAGGCGGGCTACTTCGCCGACCTGTGGGCCCGCCTGGAACCCGCAGAACTCACCCACACTGTGCTGCAAAACCAAGCCTTGTGGGGCCACGACTTGTCGGCGCTACCTGGGTTTACGGCTGGCGTAACGCGCTACCTGGAAAAAATCCTTGAGCACGGCGCCCGTACTACCGTCGCCCACACGCTTAACCGCACTGTGGCGCAAAATGTGGCCGTGTAAACTCATCCTCTCCCGGAAAAGTTGTACGGTCAGAACATCACTTTAGAAAATACTCCAATGAAACATTTGGTAGCCAAAATTCACCCCGACGATAACGTGCTGGTAGCCCTCACGGACCTGCCCATTGGCACGCCCGTCACGTGGGATGGCATCACCGTCACGACTACCGAAAAGATACCGGCCAAGCACAAACTGGCGTTGCAATTTCTCGCTCCCGGCGACCTGTGCATATGTATGGGGTGCTGGTAGGTAAAGCCCGCGAAGCCATTGGGGTAGGTGGGTTGCTCACGACTAGCAACATGCGCCACGCTACCGACAGCTACGACGAGCACCACCAGCGCCGCGCCGAGTGGCCCGTGCCCGACGTAAGCAAGTGGCAGGAACGCACGTTTATGGGCTTTCACCGCGCCGATGGCAGCGTAGGCACGGCCAACTACTGGCTGGTGATTCCACTGGTATTCTGCGAAAACCGCAATATTCAGGTGCTGGAAGAAGCCTTAGTAAATGACCTTGCTACGCCCGCCGCAAGAGCTACCAGCCCCAAACCCAGGAGCTGATTTCGCTGATGCAAGCTGGCAAGTCGGTAGAGGAAATTCTGGCCACGGACCTGCACTCGGCGGAGAACGGCCAGCACAAGCCCAAGCTATTTCCGAACGTAGACGGCATCCGGTTTTTAAGCCACGAGGGGGGCTGCGGCGGTATCCGCCAAGATGCTCAAACCCTGTGCGGACTACTGGCCGGCTATATTACGCACCCCAACGTGGCTGGTGCTACGGTACTGAGCTTGGGCTGCCAAAACGCGCAGGTGAGCATGTTGCAGGACGAAATTAACAAGCGCAGCTCCAATTTCCAGAAGCCGCTTTACATTCTGGAGCAGCAGAAAATAGGCACCGAAGAAGCCCTGGTGAGCACTGCCCTGCGCCAAACCTTTGCGGGCCTGATGTTGGCTAATCAGCAGACGCGCCAGCCAGCGCCACTGAGCAAGCTTTGCATTGGGCTGGAGTGCGGCGGCTCCGATGGTTTTTCGGGTATCTCGGCTAACCCAGCCGTGGGTCACGTGTCGGACTTGCTTGTGGCTTTAGGGGGCTCCGTTATCCTGGCTGAGTTTCCGGAGCTGTGCGGGGTAGAGCAGGAGCTGGTAGACCGTAGCGTAAATACGGCCACCGCCGAGCGGTTCAGCTCCCTCATGAAAGCCTACGGAGACTCGGCCGTGGCCGTGGGATCTGGCTTCGATATGAATCCTTCGCCGGGCAACATTCGCGACGGCCTTATTACCGACGCCATGAAGTCGGCGGGAGCGGCGCGCAAGGGCGGCTCCTCGCCCGTGGTAGCCGTGCTCGACTACCCCGAGCCGGTAACCCAGCCGGGGCTCAACCTGCTGTGTACTCCCGGCAACGACGTGGAGTCTACCACGGCGGAGGTAGGCTCGGGGGCCACGGTAGTACTGTTCACTACTGGCCTGGGCACGCCCACCGGCAACCCCATTGCACCCGTGGTTAAGATTTCGAGCAACACGGCCTTGGCCAAGCGCATGCCCGATATCATTGACTTGAACACCGGTACCGTCATCGACGGGGAAGAAACCATTGAGCAGGCCGGGGAGCGAATTCTGGACTACGTGGTTCGTGTAGCCAGTGGTGAGGAAGTTGCCGCCGTGCGCCACGGCCAAACCGACTTTATTCCGTGGAAACGCGGAGTTTCTCTGTAATACCCAGCTTTCACCTTGTTTGGGGCGCTTGCCAAAACTAGCCTGTCGCTCGCTTTAGTAAGCGCCTTAAACCACTGCCTTCCGGCGGCGCACCTACCGTAATCGTTTCCGTTAAAAAACCAAGGGAATACGGTTCTAAACTGGTCAGAAGCTGCCCGCATCTGGATACCTTTACTCACTACCCATACCCGCTTCTGAGGGCTACCCAACCATCTTAGTTGACCATGAAGCCATTCCTCAACCACGACTTCCTGCTGCAAACGGCCACGGCCAGCACACTCTACCACGAGTATGCCAAGCAGATGCCCATCATCGACTACCACAACCACCTGCTGCCCGACCAAATTGCGCAAGACAAGCAGTTTGATACTATCACGCAGGTGTGGCTCTACGGCGACCATTATAAGTGGCGGGCTATGCGCACCAATGGCGTACCAGAGCGTTACATCACCGGGGATGCCTCCGATTGGGAAAAGTTTGAGAAGTGGGCCGAAACGGTGCCACAGACGGTGCGCAATCCTTTGTACCACTGGACCCACCTGGAATTGCAGCGCTACTTCGGCATCACGGAGCTACTGAACAAAGACAGCGCCCGCCGCATCTACGACCAGTGTAACGCGCTGCTGCGTACGCCCGAGTACTCCGTGCAGAACCTGCTGCGCAAGATGAACGTGGAAACCCTATGCACCACCGACGACCCCGCCGATTCTTTGGATTACCACCGTGCCCTCCAGGAAACCGACTTTGAGGTGCAAGTGCTGCCTACCTTCCGCCCCGATAAGGCAATGGCCCCTGAGGATGCTGCCAGCTACAACGCTTACCTCGACAAGTTGGGGCAAGCAGCGGGGGTAGACATTCGCACCTTCGCCGACTTGGAAGCCGCCCTGCGCCAGCGCCACGACTTTTTCGCTACCCTTAGGTGCCGTCTTTCCGACCACGGGTTAGAGCAAATCTACGCGGCTGCGTACACTGAGGCCGAAATCAGCACGATCTTCTCCCGCGTGCGGGGTGGGCAGGCGCTGAGCGAGCAGGAAATACTGCAGTTCAAATCGGCCATGCTGGTCTTGCTGGCGGAGATGGACTGGGAGAAAGGCTGGACCCAGCAGTTTCACCTGGGGGCACTGCGCAACAATAACACTCGCATGCTGCGCCAGCTCGGCCCCGATACGGGCTGGGATTCTATTGGCGACTTCGCCCAGGGGCGTGCTCTTTCTTCCTTCCTCAACCGCCTCGATGAGCAGGATAAGCTAGCCAAAACCATTATCTATAACCTAAATCCGGCCGATAATGAGCTGATTGCCACCATGATTGGCAACTTCAACGACGGCTCAGTAGCAGGCAAGGTACAGTTCGGCTCGGGCTGGTGGTTCCTGGACCAGAAGGATGGCATGGAAAAGCAGATCAACGCCCTCTCGAATATGGGCCTGCTAAGCCGCTTTGTAGGCATGCTCACCGACTCGCGCTCCTTCCTCTCGTACCCGCGCCATGAGTACTTCCGTCGCGTGCTGTGCAACCTCTTCGGCAACGACGTGGAAAACGGCGAGCTGCCCGAAGACCTGGAACTGCTCGGTGGTATTGTGCAGAACATCTGCTACGGCAACGCCAAAGAGTACTTCGGTTTCGCTACCGTGGCGGCGCCCATTGAAACTGCGGTAGTATAGCCCCGCTCGTTCCTAGTAGACCGTTCGGGGGCGCCAGCCGCTGCAGAATGGTCAACACGATTCTCTCCTTCCTCCATGAAGCAAGTTGTCACCTTTGGTGAAATCATGATGCGGCTTTCCCCGCCGCAAAATTTGCGGTTGTCGCAGGCACACTCGTTGGATATTACCTACGGTGGCGGGGATGCTAACGTGGCTGCGGCACTAGCGTACTTAGGCATGCCGGCTGCCCACGCCGGCTGCTTTCCTGATAATGCCGTAGGGCACGCAGCGGCGCAGCATTTTCAGCACCACGGCGTGGATATGCAGCACTGCGTATTTCAAGGCCAGCGCCTGGGGCTCTACTTCCTAGAAGTAGGCGCGTCGTTGCGCGCGAGCCGCATCGTTTACGACCGGTATGATTCTGCCTTTGCCAACCTGCAACCCGAGTGGTTTGATTGGGACAAGATTCTAGGAAATGCCCAGTGGCTGCACTGGACGGGCATCACGCCCGCCATTTCGGCTACGGCCGCGCAGGCTACTAAAGAGGCCATTGCCGCCGCTCGCCGCCTGGGGCTCACCGTGTCGGCCGACGTGAACTACCGCCGCAACCTGTGGCAGTATGGGCAGCGTGCCCAAGACGTGATGCCTGAGCTAGTAGCCGGCTGCGACATGGTAGTGTGCACCGAAGGCGATGCCGAGGACTTGTTTGGCATCAAAGCCGAAGCCGGCGCCGAAAACAGCTTCGTGTCGATGAGCCAGCAACTAGTGCAGCGTTTTCCCCAGATCAAGCAGGTAATTGCTACCCGCCGCAACACCCAAAGCGCTTCGCATGAGCGAATTCGCGGCCTGGCATACGTGGAAGGCGACTATTACGAAACGGAGGACTTTGACATCAACCTGTGGTAGACCGCATTGGTGGAGGCGACTCCTTCATTTCGGGCTTTATCTACGGACAACTGACCTATTCTACTGTTACGGAGGCTCTTACCTTCGCTACGGCCGCTTCCGCCCTCAAGCACACCATTTCCGGCGACATCAACTTGGTGACAGCGGCCGAAGTCGAGCACATCATGGCGGGCAACACGACCGGCCGTTTGCTGCGCTAACTCACTCTGAACTCCATTGCCTGGGGGCTGCGCCCTTGGGTTCTATCTTCCTTCCATGTCCCGAATTTTATCTGCCGACGCCCTGGAAACCGTGCTGCGCTACCCCGTAGTACCGGTGTTCTATCATGCCGATGCCGCTTACGCCAAGCGTATCTTGGAAACCTGCTACGCGGGCGGACTACGCGTCTTCGAGTTTACGAACCGTGGCGCCAATGCCTTTGACGTGTTTACCGAGCTAGTAGCCTTTGCGCACGAAAACTGCCCGGACATGCTCCTCGGCATTGGCACTATTTACACCGCCGCCGATGCGGAGCGGTTTATTCAGGCCGGTGCGGCCTTTGTGGTACAGCCGTGCTTAACGGAAGAAGTAGCGGAGGTATGCCGACAGCATGGCACGCCTTGGCTGCCCGGCACCATGACGGTGGCAGAAGTATACCGGGCTACCCAACTAGGGGCGGCCATTGTGAAGATATTTCCGGGCAATGTAGTTGGGCCGGGCTTCATCAAAAGCCTGCGCGGCCCTATGCCTACCGTGCCACTTATGGTAACGGGTGGGGTAGAGCCCACGGAAGAAAGCTTGCGCGAGTGGTTTCAGGCCGGCGTCAACGTGGTTGGGATGGGCTCCCAGCTATTCAAGAATGCCGACGATACTGAGGCGCTGCGCCAGCAAATTGCCAGCCTGCTCGCCTTTGTAGGCACGCTTAAAAAGTAGGAACCCCACCCTGCTGCTTGGGCGATGACCGTTGCCTTTTCATAGTATCTCCCACCGAATTTTCCTGAATTCGATGATACAATCCCCACCCGCTGTTGCGGCCACTCCCACGGCCACCAGCATTGGCAAATACCGCTGGACCATCTGCTCCTTGGTGTTCTTTGCCACCACGGTAAACTACCTCGACCGGGCTGTTATATCTCTGCTTAAGCCTTACCTGGAAACCGAGTTTCGCTGGAATGCCGGCGACTACGCCAACATTGAAATTGCCTTTAAGCTAGCCTATTCCTTGGGTATGCTTGGGGTAGGCCGCGTAATCGACAAGCTTGGAACCAAGATGGGGTATGCCGTATCTACCTTCCTGTGGAGCCTGTCGGCCATTGGGCATGCCTTTGTGAGTAGTACCCTGGGCTTTAGCGTTGCCCGTGCCTTTTTGGGCGTAACGGAAGCCGGCAACTTCCCGGCGGCCATCAAAACCACCGCCGAGTGGTTTCCGCAGAAGGAGCGCGCCTTGGCTACGGGTATTTTCAACTCAGGGTCCAACGTGGGCGCTATTATTGCCCCGCTGACGGTGCCCCTCATTGCCGAGACAATCGGCTGGCAGTGGGCCTTCGTCATCACGGGCGCGCTTGGCTTTGTGTGGCTGGTGCTGTGGTTTATGCTCTACGAGGTGCCTGCACGCCACGCCAAATTGACCAAAGCTGAGTTCGACTACATTCACAGCGACGTAGATGATCTGGCGGCCGCCTCCATAGAGACCAAACCCAAGGTGTCGTGGTTCAAGCTGCTGACTTTCCGCCAAACCTGGGGCTTCGTGCTTGGCAAGTTCCTGACCGACCCCATCTGGTGGTTCTACCTGTTTTGGTTGCCCGACTTCCTCAATAAGCAGTACGGCTTGAAAGGTACCGAAGTGGCCGTACCCGTAGCCATGGTGTACGTGCTGTCTAGTATAGGTAGCATTGGGGGTGGCTGGATTCCCATGAACTTCATCAAGAATGGCTGGCCCGCATTCAAGGCTCGCAAAATCAGCATGCTCCTCATTGCTCTCTGCGTGTTCCCCATCGTGTTTGCCCAGCAGCTCGGGCAGATCAATATGTGGCTGGCCGTGCTGGTGATTGGTATTGCGGCGGCGGCACACCAGGCTTGGAGCGCCAATATCTTCACCACCGTATCGGACATGTTCCCGAAGCGGGCCGTGGCTTCGGTTACGGGTATTGGCGGCATGGCCGGCGGACTAGGTGGCATTCTGCTTTCGGCCTTGGTGCAGAAGCGCATGTTTGTGTATTACGAAAGCATCGGGCAACTCGACAAAGCTTACTTCATCATGTTCTGGATTTGCGGCGGGGCCTACCTGCTGGCCTGGGTGCTGATGCACTTCCTGGCGCCCCGCATGAAGCAAATTGACCTAGATAGTACCACCTCGGCCGCGGAATAACCTCCTGCTTTCGTCTTTCTGAGCTATGAAAAAGAACCATGTGTTGCTGGCCCTGCTGTGGCTGGCCCTGCCTATCCTTGCCTTTGCCCAATCCAAAAATGACGTTGCGGCTGCCAAACAGGTAGAAACATTGGAGCGTCAACGGTTTGAGGCTCAGGTGAAAAAGGATTACACCATTCTTGAAAAGGTTTTTGCCGACGACTTGGTGTACACCCATTCCAACGGCAAGCAAAACAACAAGCAGGAGTATATCCAAAGCATCCGCGACGGAAAAAGCCAGTACGATAAAATCGACGTGGAAACCCTGAACGTGCGTGCGTACAACGACGGTAAGGCCGCCGTGGTGAACGGTACAATTACCATCACGTTGCCCAATAAGCCCGATGGCACGCCCAATCTGGCCCATTTGAAATACGTGGTAGTGCAAATAAAGGACCCCAAGAAGGGATGGCAGGTAGTGCTCTGGCAGTCCCAGAAACAGCCCGAAGTCAAAAGCTAATTATAGGCCGGGACACTGGTAGCTTCCAATTCAGGAAGTGAGGTCCTATGCAAACTCAAGGGTGCTGCACGCCCAACGCAGGCAGTGCATTCCTGCCCTCAACGACGACTTACTTTCTAAATCATTCAGCTCATCCAACAGAATACGCGGCGGCTTTCGGGCGGAAGTGGAAGTTAGGGGCCACTACCCGCTCGGAATGCTGCCGCAATTCTGGTGGCCTCACCGTATCCTGTTCATGCCATGAGTATTACAAAGGAAAATGCTATAGCCCAGCCAGTTGGAACCACCTTGGAGCGCTACATTATGCGCAAACAGGCCGAGTTTCCGTTTGCCACTGGTGAGTTGAGTCAGTTGCTGCGCGACATTGCGTTGGCCGGCAAGATTGTAAACCGGGAAGTAAACCGGGCAGGCCTGACCAGCATTATTGGGGCCATGGGCCAGCAGAATGTGCAAGGTGAGGCGCAGCAGAAGCTGGATGTGGAAGCGAACATCCGCTTCATTCGGGCTCTTACCAACGGCGGTGAGGCGTGCGCAGTGCTATCCGAAGAAGAGGACGACATCATTCATACCGGTAACTGCAACGGCAAGTACGTGGTGGCTATTGACCCGCTGGATGGCTCCTCTAATATTGATGTCAACATCAGCATCGGGACCATTTTCAGCATCTACCGTCGGGTGTCGCCGGTGGGAGAGGACGCCACGCGCGAGGATTTCTTGCAGGGTGGGCGGCGCCAAGTGGCGGCCGGCTACATCCTGTACGGCTCCAGCACCATGCTAGTGTACACCACTGGCCACGGGGTAGCCGGGTTCACCTACGAAAACTCCCTAGGCGAATTCTTCCTTTCTCACCCCAGCATTAGCATCCCTACTTCTGGTACGGTATTCAGCTGCAACGAGGGCTACTGGTTCGACTACCCCCAGTACGTGCGCGACTACCTGATGCAGTGCAAGCGCCAGGGGCAAAGCGGCCGCTACGTGGGCTCGTTGGTGGCAGACTATCACCGCAACCTGCTCACAGGGGGAATCTATTTGTACCCGCCCACGTCAAAAAACCCTAGTGGCAAGCTGCGCGTGCTGTACGAAGCCTTCCCGCTAGCCTTCCTAATTGAGCAGGCCGGTGGCACTGCCGAATCGGAGCATGGGCCCATCTTGGATATTGTGGCTACAGAATTTCACCAGCGCACCCCGTTGTTTGTAGGGTCTTCCAGCATGGTAAACTTGCTGCTTACCAAGAGTGTAGGCGCCGTAGAGCAAGAGCAGCCGGTAGTTGCAGGAGCCACGGCGGCAGTGTAACTAGCGGCAGCGTTCAAAACAAATCCAAAATAATCCTCTTTAGGAAGCAGGATTTCCTAAACTAAGAACTGACTGCTTCTCTCCTCGCCATGCCTAAAATCGTTTCACCACAGGTGGAGTTCAGCTTTTTGCTGCAACAAACCAAGAATGTTACTCCCGAAATATTCACTGCCGACGGCACAGGTTTTCTGAACCTGCTGGAAGGCCGCTGGCAAGAGCCCGGCAAGCCGCGCCCGTTCATTTCGCCCGTCGATGGCTCGGAAATTGGTTCGCTGCCCATGCTCAGCCGGGAAGTAGCCCTGCGTGCTGTGGAGTCGGCGAAGAAAGAGGCTGCGGCCTGGGCCGCTACGGATTTGGATGAGCGCAAACGCCGCGTGCAAGACTGCCTCGACCAGCTGCGCCCCCATGTAGAGCTGATTGGCAAGCTGCTAATCTGGGAAATCGGCAAAACCTACAAGCTGGGTTTCACCGACATCGACCGCGCTATTGATGGCGTGCAATGGTACGTAGACAACATTGAGAGCATGCTGGGCAACCGCAAGCCCCTGGGCCTGGTGAGCAACATTGCTTCCTGGAACTATCCCATGTCGGTGCTGCTGCATGCGGTGCTAGTGCAGGCCTTGTGCGGCAACGCCGTTATTGCCAAGACGCCTACCGATGGAGGCTTTATTTCTCTAAGCCTAGCTTTTGCTATTGCTCGCCGCTGTGGCCTGCCCGTAACGCTGGTTAGCGGCTCGGGGGGCGAACTGAGCGACGTACTGGTGAAACATGATGCGGTAGACTGCCTCTCCTTCGTGGGCGGGCGCTACAACGGACGCAACATTGCCGATGCACTAAGCCAGGAGCATAAGCGCTACATGCTGGAAATGGAAGGCGTGAACACCTACGGCATCTGGAATTTCTCTGATTGGGATGGTCTTTCTGATCAGCTCAAGAAGGGTTACGACTACGGTAAGCAGCGTTGCACGGCCTATGTGCGCTTTGTAGTAGAGCGGAGCCTGTTCCCGCAGTTCGTAGAAACCTACTGGAATACTATTAAAGGCCTGAAAGTGGGCAACCCCACGCTGGTAGACAGCCCCGACGACAAGCTGCCAGAGCTGGCGTTTGGTCCCGTTATCAACAAAGCCCAGGCTGAAGACTTAGACCGTCTCTACGCCGACGCGCTGAAAACTGGCGCTACGCCCATCTACGAAGGCAAGCTTGACGACAGCCTGTTCCTGCCCGGCCAGGACCGTTCGGCCTACCGTGCGCCGCGGGCCCTAGTCAACCTGCCCCGCCAGAGCGAGCTGTACTTTAAGGAGCCCTTTGGTCCCATCGACAGCATTGTGCTGGTTGACCGCGTGGAGGAGCTGGTAGGCGAGATGAACATTTCAAACGGAGCCTAGTGGGCGCCTTGGCTTCCGACGATGAGAAGTGGGCGCAGCGCACGGCCAAGGAAGTGCGCGCCTTTAAAATGGGAATCAACAAGCTTCGTTCCCGCGGCGACCGGGAAGAGGTGTTCGGCGGCATGGGCGAATCCTGGAAGGGTGCCTTTGTGGGCGGGGCTCTGCTGGTGGAGGCCGTAACTGAGGGCGAGAAAGCTATTCTGGGTAACTTCGAAGATGCTCTGCTGCTGCCTGAGAAAATCTAAAGCCGAGGTCAGCTCACTCTAACTCTAAGTAAAGCCAAGGGCTGAGGTTCTTGCTCTAGCTAGCAGGAGGATGATATGCTAAAGCCACCCTCTCAAACTGCGCGTTTTGCGTTTCGTTTGGGAGGGTGGCTTTTTGCTGTAGTAGCATTCCACTTTGCCTACGCCCTGGCAGCTTGCAAAGCAAGTTGCTTTGGCGAGGGAGCGGCGTATTGCACGATGTTCTCAATCATGCCCCGGAAGATGATGAAGTGAAACGGTACCAGCGAGTACCAGTACAGCCGCCCCGCCACCCCCTGCGGACGAAAGGCCGCCAACTGCTCCAGGGTGTGAGAGCCGTCGGGATTGTCGAGAATGCGGAACTGTAGCCACGCTTCACCGGGGAGTTTCATCTCGGCGTAGAGCAGTAGGCGGCGACTCGTGCGGTCGGCAACGAGTACGCGCCAGAAGTCGAGCGGGTCGCCGGCCCGGAGGCGGGTAGGAGAGCGGCGCCCCCGCCGCAACCCCGGGCCGCCCACCAGCTTATCAAGTAG
>NZ_JZIR02000075.1:0-6977 GCF_000961955.2 Hymenobacter sp. AT01-02 | reverse complement strand
TTCTAGCACGCAGCGACGCTGCCCAGCTCCGCCCAGGCGGCCGCCAGTTCACCAGTAGTCTTGACGCGGACCTGGCCCTTACCGTCATAGCCCATGCGCGCGGTTTTCAGGATACCAGGCAGCAAATCCGCCCGCTCATCCTGAACGGTCCGCAACTGGGCCGGCGTTTCAATCATGGCGTAGGGCGCACAGTTCACCCCCGATAGATCAGCGCAGGCCGTGAAGTGAGCTTTCTCCTCAATGCGGTTTTGGGCAATGCCCACCACGGCCGCGCTAGGTGCCACAGACCGGGTCTGCGCCAGCGTATGCAGGGCCTGGGCCGGCACGTTTTCAAATTCGGTGGTGATGGCCTGGCACAGGTGGGCCAACTGCTCCAGTCCAGCAGGGTCGTTGTAGTCGGTTTGGATATGGTGGTGACTTACCAGGCCGGCTGGGCTTTGCACGTCAGGCTCCAGCACGGCAGTAAAGTACCCTAGGCGCTGGGCGGCGTGCACAAACATCCGGCCCAGCTGGCCGCCCCCCAGCACCCCCAAGGGTGGCCCGCTGGCCTGCGGCGTCTACACTACCTGGGAAAATTGGGTTCATGGCTGCAACGTAAATATCGGGGCTCATACGGGCAGCGTCATAGCGCGAGCGGCTTCGGTTTGTTCGGCGCGAAACGCCTGTAGCTTAGTAGCTAGGTCCGCGTCGTGCAGGGCCAGCAGGCTGACCGCAAATAAGGCCGCGTTGGCTGCCCCGGCAGTGCCAATGGCAAATGTAGCCACGGGCACCCCTTTAGGCATTTGCACGATGCTGTGCAGCGAGTCCACTCCCTGCAAATGGCGACTAGCCACCGGTACCCCCAGCACGGGCACCGTAGTTTTAGCCGCCATCATGCCCGGCAGGTGGGCGGCGCCACCCGCCCCTGCGATGATAGCCTGCAAGCCGCGCGGGCCGGCTTGTTCGGCGTAGGCAAATAAGTCGTCGGGCATGCGGTGGGCCGACACTACGCGCGCTTCGTGGCTACGCCAAATTGCGTGAGAATCTGCACGGCATGCTGCATGGTGTCCCAGTCGCTGCTAGAGCCCATGACCACACCAATTAGGGGCTTGGAGGTATTGGAGGAAGAAGGAGTACTCATCGTCAATTATTTAGTCGTCATGCTGAGCTTATCGAAGCAGCTCTACCGCTTCGTTGTGCGGTCAACTAGGAAAGTTCTTTCTGATAGCCTGATATGCTATCAACATGTAGCCAAGTGGCCGTTGCTTGAAAAACGATTCCTTTTGGCTGTGTGGGGAATATTATCTGAAAGCGTGCCCCATCAGGAACAATATTCAAGTCTCCAATGCCGCTTCCGTTGGGAATAGTGCACTGGATTAGCTCAGTTTGAATCAGGCTCAGGCTCAGTTGAACTGTGTTGTATTTCCGCTGCACCCATTTGATTGGAGCATCAATAAGAAAATCCTTTAAGTCGAAACGAAGCCTACATTGCAAGTCGCCACCACAGATAATAGACAACTCGTGCAATTGCACTTGCGCTAACGATGGGCGTTCCGTTGAGTAGATACTCGTTATGGTTTTGGGATTCAAAACATGATCAATCCAAAGCAAGGCAGTGCTTATTAGACTCAGCGTTTGCAAGCGTACGAACGAAGCGGTAAGATGCTTCGACTGTGCTTGGCATGACATTTCTTATTCAGCAAGCGCTATTGATTAGCGTTCCAGCAGGATTTCTGTACCCAAAATCACCAAGTCTACCCGGCCTTTTAACGTCTGGTCGATGAAGGGCGTGTTCTGGGATTTGGATTTCATGAATTCCCGTGTGAAGGTCGTTTCCGCTTCGGTATCAAACAAGACGCACTCAGCCTGCTGGCCGACTTCAATGGTGGGTACCGGCAGGCCCATCAGGCGGCGGGCTCCGCCGAATAGCGCTTTACTACCAGGTCCCACCCGAATTTGCCGGGCTCGACAAAGTGGTGGTAGAGCGACACCAGCGCTGTATCCAAGCCGGTGATGCCATTGGGTGCGCTGATGAAATCCTGAGCTTTTTCGAACGGCGTGTGCGGCGCGTGGTCGGTGGCAATGAGGTCGAAGACACCTTCAATGAGCCCCTCGAGTAGCGCATCACAATCGGCCTGCGTCCGTAGCGGCGGGTTCATCTTATAGTTGGTGTCGTAGTCGCCGATGTGCTCGTCGGTGAACAGCAGATGATGCGGTGCTACTTCGGCCGTCACCTTCACATCGCCGCGGGATTTCCACCAGCGGATGGTTTCCATACCGAGTTTGCTGGACACATGCTGGATGTGTACATGCGCACCTGCCGCCCGGGCCAGGCGAATGTCGCGGTCGATGATGATTTCCTCCGCACAGGCCGGTGAGCCCTTGATGCCAAGCCGGTAGCTCATCACCCCTTCGTTCAGGGCGCGTGGCCCGGCCAACTCCGGCACCTCACAGTGGCTGGCGAAGAACATTCCAAACTCGGTGGCGTATTGCATCGCCCGCAGCAGCACCGCCGGGTCGCTGGTAGTGTCCCCATCGTCGGTGAGCATCTTCACCCCTAGCTCGCGCATACCCTCAATTTCCGCCAGTTCCTTACCCTCACGGTTCTTGGTGACGCAACCGGAGGTGTATACCGGGATACGGGACCGGTGCTTGGCATTTTCCAGTACGGAGGCCACTGAGCTCGCCGAGTCAAGGGCGGGACGGGTATTCGGCATCATGACCACACCGGTAATGCCGCCGTTGATGGCGGCCTCGCTCCCCGTGGTAATGGTTTCCTTGTTCTCAAACCCGGGGGCGCGGAAATGGACGTGGGCATCAAACATGCCCGGCATAAGAATTCGACCTCGGGCGTCGATGACGCGGGCCCCCTCGGGAATAGCTAGGTTGCTGCCGAGGTCCTGAATTTTTCCTTCGACAATCAGGACATCGCTCTCAAGCAGTACGGGTGAATTTTCGGAGGCGATGCGGGCGTTTTGAAGGAGTAGCATGAAGTGATAAAAGCTGGTAACCGGCGAAGGCTTTGAGAGAGGTAAATGGAAGAGTGGAGGGAGCGGCCGCGTCCCGGGGTTAGGGCATCACGAGCTTCGAGCTAGCCCGCTGCTGGGCGACATACGATTCCTGTTTCGGAAACTCTCCGCCCGGCGTGAGCCAGTCGAGCACGGCCATGCGAATGGAGATGCCGTTTTCAACCTGGTTGGTGATCAGGCTGCGCTCGTAGTCCATGACGGCGTCGCAGAGCTCAACCCCCCGGTTCACGGGGCCGGGGTGCATGATGTAGAGACCCCGGTCGCGAATTTCAGCCAGGCGGGCCGTAGTGATGCCGTAGACCCGGTGGTATTCGCGGACGCTGGGAAAAAACTGCACGTCCTGGCGCTCCATCTGCACGCGGAGCAGGTACACCACGTCGGCGCCCAGGCCATGGCTGCCTCATAGTCGGTGAAGCGGCGGATGCTGGCCGGCACATATTTGGGCACCAGCGACCCCGGGCCGAGGTAAGCAACTTCGACGCCCAGCTTCTGCAGCAGGGTGCTGGTGGAGCGCGCGACGCGGGAGTGAAGAATGTCCCCGATGATGAGGACCTTTTTGCCCCGGGGGTCGGGGAATTTTTCCCGGATGGTGAAGGCGTCGAGCAGGGCCTGGGTGGGGTGCTCGTGCGCCCCATCGCCGGCATTGATGACCGAGGCCGTGGTTTGGCGGGCAATCATGCCGGGCAGGCCGGGGTGGCTGTGGCGGACGACGATGTAGTCGGTGCGCATGGCCTGGAGCGTCTCGATTGTCTCGCGCACCGACTCACCCTTGGTGATGGAGGAGTGGGCCACGTCGAAATTCGTCACCTCGGCCGAGAGGCGTTTGGCCGCGACCTCGAAGGAGGAGTGCGTTCGGGTGCTGGCCTCGTAGAACAGCATGAGCACGGACTTGCCCTCGAGGGCGGGGATTTTTTTCACCGAGTGGGTGAACAATTTTTTAAAGGACGTGGATTGGTCGAGCAGGAACTCGATTTCCTCACGGTGGAGGGAGGCGATGTCGAGCAGGTCTTTACGTGCCATACCGAAGTAGAGGAAAAGTGAGGTCGTCTAGCTAAAAGGAACAATGTGAAGTCTACCTGCTACTCCTGACGGAGAAACGGGCTACCAGCAAGGACCGAGGCGATGGTGGCAGCAGCCACAATTGAGTGAGGAGTATAGGCGTCCATTGGAGGTAGGGGTGGGTTTAGCGTTTGAGGCATGAACTATGCAGTAGCTGCGGGGGTGGTAGCCGACGAACTCAACGGACATAAAAAAACCGTTTCGGAATCCGAAACGGTAACGGGGCAACACCCAGAAAAGACAACGGAAATGCCAGAGGCAAAATTGGGAGAACCGATAGTGGCAAAGACCTTCCGGCCCACTCGCGGTTCCTTGCCGAGCAGGGTTCCACGCTTCATCAACAAGTTTTTTGGTTGAAGCATGCTGCAAAGCTACGGCATTGTTACGTATCCTTTAAGCATGTAAGGCAAGAATTTCTGTTGAGGTGAACCTATGTGTTGCCGACGAGCAAAGAACCATGAGTTTAATGCGCTATGCGAAAACGCTTAAGGTCGATTGGCGCCCCCAACCTCGATTAAAAGTGGGGCTTACAGTCAAACGGGCAGCTTGGACTAGGACTCCTAACTAGAAGGCGAAAAGCGCATCTTGCGTAAGTAGTCCTATAAACTCTCGCTGGGTGAGCCTACTTTGTTATGTAAGCTGGTATACTGCTAGCTTACTGCGCAATAACTGGTTTTGGAATATTTACGCAAAGGGTAGTTCGACATTCTATTCGCTGATCTACTAATCTGAGCTTGCCTACCTAAATGCCGCTGTGCTCGTGCAAGTGAATACCTCAGTACTACAATACAGTATTAAAGCACGGAACACATTCTGATATGGGAATCTAGCCCATGTCATTCTAAAGCGCTACTCCGTGCCTGTAGGGAGTCAGTACCCAAGCAGAACACTTAGCGCATTCCCTCTGGCAAGCAACTCGAAAATACTAGGTTGCCCCAAAGCCGTTGTGGAGGTTCTACGCTGAGTTACTTATCAGAAGTAGGCCGGTAGCTGCTGGCAGGCAGGCTGCGCAAAAGTAAGTGTAGCCCGGTTTCCGATAACTGCTGAATAATCAGGCTAGAAAAGCCATACCAGTAGGTGACTACGCGCGCGGCGGCCGCCAACCGTTCAACTTGTAAAATGGCTTGTTGACCCATTCTGTCTAGCTGCTGCAAGTGGGCACAGTCGATCCAGAGCGTGCGCACTTGCTGTTGCAGAGCCTGTTCTATCACCTGAATGAATTGCTCCATTTCGGCTACTTGGCAGCAGGTACCACGTAATTGCAAACTCATACCGCCTCGGTGAGGAGAAATTGTAATAGCAAAGGAGGTGGGCATAAAAGCGAACTAGTATATGTGCAAACCGATGTTGCAAACATACTTATGCTATTTCTTGCCTCACTCGTGATAACTACGGATCAGCTAGGCAATAAACTCGTATATTAGACTAGCGTCCAGTTCCTTACTAAGCATTTCTACCGGTCTTGCCATGTCCCTTTCCTATTTTCTTGCTGCGGGTGAAATTGGGTTGCTACCCGAAGGCTACCTCCAGGTGGTGTGGGGACCAGGCTCCCAGGAAGCGGCGGCGGCAAAAACGCTTATGGAAGCCGTGCTGGAGCTGCTGCGCCGAACGGGCTGTCAGCGCCTGCTCACCGACCAGCGGCACCTAGTAGGAGCCGGCGAAGAATTTCTGAGTTGGCTAATGGTGGACTGGCTACCCCGCTCAGCCGGAAGCGGCTATCTGCGCCGCGTGGCTGTGGTCACGGCCATCCCGCTGGAGTTGCGCCTAGAGGCTGTGGACGTCTTCCGCGAAGCCAAACGGTTGTATCGACTGCATAGTCGGTTTTTCTCTAGCCGCGCAGTTGCTAGGGCTTGGCTGTTGGAAGTTGGGTAAAGCCCGCCGCGTATGTGTTTGTTCAATTAACGTAGTAGAGCTAGCTCAAAGAATAGCAGTACGGCTGAAGTACAATGCGGCCGTTTTAGTAAGTGGATTCTTGTGTAGACAAAGTGTCCGGTACTACCGTAGTAAGGAACTGGTGTAAGTCACCCTAGTGTCTGACGCGAGGTCTTGATTGTGTTTCGTATTTGACATAGATTACTTACTACTGTCGCCCTGTATGCTGCCCCCACCCGTTACCTCACCCGTCTGCTTCGAGAACTCGCTGGCCGTTATCACGGAAGAGCGGGAGGGAGCTTACGTGCAGGTGGTGTGGAAACAAACACCGTGGACTCTGACAGCCGCACAAGTAGTGTTGAATGGGGTGCTGGCCTGCGTTCAGCACACGGGATGGGGCAAGATCCTCGTCAAGCAAGTTCCCTTGCTTTCCTTTCCCGTATCCTACCACACATGGCTGCTTTATGATTGGCTGCCGCGCGCGCAAGCAGCCGGTGCGTGGTGCTATGCTCTCATTCCTCCCCACGGCTTGTTTGCACGGGTCGGGTTTGCCGATTTTCTGACCCAATTACGCCAGCAAGGCGCCTGTTGCTACGTGGCCACCTCGCAGGCGCAGGCCGTGGCGTGGCTAGCCGAACAAATACCCGCAATAAAAAAGAATATATAAGGGGTAAGTCAACACAACGTAGTGCTACTAAAAGGCCGTTTGCAGGCTTCTGGCAGCTTTCCTCCTGGTAAGGTGCTGTTTCATCTGCGGAGGGTACTAGTCACAATTTCGAGCATTGTGTCCTTGACGGGCAGATAATTAGCAGAATACCTTTGGGTATTCTGCTTCTCGTTTTGCACCCACCTATGCCAACCACCCAGTCTCTTCCCTCCCAGCAGCCACTGCTGGCGATGGTTGCTCTTCTGCTTCTCCAAACGGAACACGCCACCTTCTCTTCTGCATCACTCTCCGACGCAGATCAACTACCTCACCTAGGTGCTGCGGGCTATAACCAAGAGACGCTACTACTTCCTACGCCGCTGCCGGAGCGC
>NZ_JZIR02000074.1:0-7647 GCF_000961955.2 Hymenobacter sp. AT01-02 | reverse complement strand
TAGAGGGGCAGAACGCCCAAATTAGCGCCCAGCACAACCAGATTGCACAACTGGCCGAGGAAGCCCGTCGGTCGTCGGAGGCCAAGCTGCGCTTTTTCACCAACTTCTCTCACGAGCTGCGCACCCCGCTCACCCTCATCTTGGGCCCAGTAGAAGACTTGCTCACCAACCCTAGTGAGCTAACTGCTGCCCAGCGCCACGACTTGCAGCTGGTGCGCCGCAACACCCAGCGCTTACTACAGTTGGTAAACCAGTTGTTGGATTTTCGCAAAATCGACGTGGGCAAGATGGCCGTGCGGCGCTACCCAGGGCAACCTGGTAGCTTTCGTGCGGGAGCTCATGGATGTATTCGAGAAAACCGCGCTGCGCCGGGGCATCACCTTCCGGTTTTTGCCAGCCGAACCTGTTATCAGCCTGTGGTTCGACGGCGACATTCTAGACAAGGTGTTTTCCAACCTACTTTCCAACGCCTTCAAGTACACCCCCGATGGCGGCCACATTACGGTAAGTATGCAGCGCAATGCCGGCACCAATACCGTGCAGATAAGCGTAGAAGACAACGGGCGCGGCATTGCCGAAACAGATCAGCCGCACATCATGCGGTGGTTTTACCAGGGTAGCCAGCCATCTGCCAACGGCTCGGGGCTGGGGCTCGCCCTGGCCGACGGTCTAACCCGCTTGCACGAGGGTACCTTATCCTTTCGGAGTCAGCCCGGCCACGGCAGCACGTTCACGGTGACGCTGCCCCTGGAGAAGCCTACTACTTTTCTGGATGCGGAGCTAGCCCACAATACGCACGCGCCGAATGACCTGCTCGACGACGAGCCCGCGCCTCTGCTCGACGAGAGCCCGCTGGCCCGCACAACCACTACCGTACTCATAATTGAAGATCAGGAAGAAGTACGCAACTTTCTGGTGCAGAAGCTCCAACCTCACTTCCAGGTAAGTACCGCCGCCGATGGCGCTACCGGCTTACGCCAGGCCAGTGAGACCATTCCCGATGTGGTTGTTTGTGATGTAAACTTGCCGGAGCTCAGTGGCCTTTGATGTGGTGGCCGCTCTGAAAGGCGACTGGCGCACCTCCCACATTCCCCTGGTGCTACTCACGGCCCGCAATGCCCCCGAACAGCAGATTGAGGGTGTGCAGGCCGGGGCCGACCTCTACCTGACCAAACCTTTCAACCCCACCTTCCTAGTAGAAAGCCTGCGCACACTACTGCGCAACCGCGACCAGCAGCGGGAGCACTTCCGCCGGGAGCTGTCGGTAGATACCGCTACGGTAGCGCCCCAGCGCGTAGACCAAAAGTTTTTGGCCGACCTCATGGCCATCATCGAAGCCAACCTCGACCGGTCCAGCCTGAGCGTGGATGATATTGCGCGCAGTATGGGCATTTCGCAGATGCAGTTGTACCGCAAGGTGAAAGCCTGTTAGGCACGGGTGTAATTGACTGCATCCAAAACCTACGCCTTACCAAGCCCGGCAACTGCTGCTTCAGGAAGGTAGCACCATTGCTCAGGTAGCTTATCAAACCGGCTTTTCTTCTCCTTCCTACTTTGCCACCCTCTTCAAAGGCAAGTACCAAGTATCTCCCTCCGAGTTTAAAGCTCTGCACACAGGCCACTAATCCTGTCAAAATTCTGCAAGTCCTGTCGAATTATTAAGGATATAGCCCTGTTTAAGAACTAGATATGCGCCAGTAAACTGCTTATTATCAGAATATTGCGTAACAAATAATGATCTGCAAGAATTTTGCATGCATTTGAAAGAATGTAGCAGACTGTAGCCGTAACGGAAGGCAAGATTTGGGAAACGTTCACCCCGGTTTTCCATGATTCAGCGCAAAGTTCTTTTCTGGTCAATCGTCACGGCACTGGGCGGCTTTCTATTTGGCTTTGACACGGCCGTGATTTCAGGAGCCGAAAGGTCCATTCAGCACCTCTGGCAGTTGTCGGCTTTCGAGCACGGCTTTACTATCTCGATTGCCCTGATTGGTACAGTACTAGGTGCTATGTTCGGGGGTATCCCTTCGGACCAGTTGGGGCGGCGGCAAACCTTAGCGCTGGATTGCGGTGCTGTACTTGGTGTCGGCCGTAGGCGCGGCGCTAGCGCCGAGTTGGGTACCTTCATGGTGTTCCGTTTTTTAGGTGGTTTGGGCGTGGGGCTTCCTCCGTAACGGCTCCACTCTACATTTCTGAAATTTCGCCGGCCAACTCGCGCGGCAAGCTGGTGGGCTTGTTTCAGTTCAACATCGTCTTTGGCATTCTCGCAGCCTACCTCTCTAACTACCTGCTTGTCAATGCCGGTGAAGATTCTTGGCGCCTAATGCTGGGCGTGCAGGCTCTGCCAGCAGCGGCCTTCCTGCTCTTCCTATTTCAAGTACCCGAAAGCCCCGCTGGCTACTACTGCCATGGCCGCCTGAATGAAGGCCGCGACGTGCTAAGCATTATTAGCCCCGCTACCGTGCAGGAGGATGTAGCCGCCATCCTGAACGCTCAGTCTCTTGGCACCGGCCGCGGGGAGTCGTTGTGGGCAACTCAGTACCGCACGCCGGTGCTGCTTGCCGTGGCCTTTGCCTTTTTCAATCAGGTGTCGGGCATCAATGCCATCATCTATTATGCCCCGCGCATTTTTGAGATGACCGGCCTGGGTCAGGGCGCGGCCTTGCTCTCGTCGGCGGGTATTGGTCTGGTCAACTTCGCCTTCACTCTCTTGGGGGTCAATGTCATCGACCGGTTTGGGCGGCGCAAGCTCATGCTGGTAGGGTCCCTTGGCCTCATTGCCACGCTGGCGCTGGTAGCGCGAGCCTTTTATACCCAGCAGTTCAGCGGTTACCTCGTGCCGGTGCTGCTGTTCGTGTACATCGGCTTCTTTGCTTTCTCGCAAGGAGCCGTCATCTGGGTGTTCATCTCCGAGATATTTCCCAACGCGGTGCGGGCCAAGGGACAAGCATTGGGCTCCTCTACCCACTGGGTAATGGCTACGGTTATTGCCTTCTCTTTTCCCTACCTGGCCGAGCGCTTGGGCGGTGGGCATACATTCTCTTTTTTCTGCGCCATGATGGTGCTGCAACTCCTGTTTGTGCTGCGCTATATGCCCGAAACCAAGGGTAGTAGTTTGGAGCAAATGGAGAACACGCTGGTCATGCACTAAGGGTGCTACGGTTAGTGTCGGGCGTAAAAAATAACGCCTTTAGACCAGCCAGACCGGCATTTCCTAAACAGCCACTGGCGCCCCCAGCAGTAGGGCAGAAAGGCATTTCGGTGGCTGTAGCGAGGTAGTGTTTTCAGGAACTCTTTTCCATCTCATCCCATGCCAATTGCTTGCTTTGGAGAAATGCTATGGGACATGCTACCCACCGGCCGGCAGCCCGGCGGCGCCCCCCTGAATGTAGCCGTGCACCTGCACAACTTCGGTCTGAATGCTCTAATTATCAGCCGTATTGGTCATGATGACTTAGGTGCCGAGTTGCGGGCTTTCGTGGAGTCAAAGAACATCAGCACCCACTACGTGCAGCACGGCGAAACTCACCTGACAGGCGTGGTAAAAGCCAACGTGAGCAACACGATGGAAGTGACCTACCAGATTGTGAAGCCCGTGGCCTGGGACTACATCCAGTACACGGCCGAGGTACGAGAATTGGTAGAAACGGCCGAAGCTTCGTGTATGGCAGCCTCGCGGCCCGCCACGCACCCTCCCGCGAAACGTTGTACCGGCTACTGCAACAAGCCCGCCTCAAGGTCTTTGATGTAAACCTACGCCCCCCCCACTACTCCCGCGACGTAGTGAGCTACCTACTCAACCAAGCCGACGTGGTAAAACTAAACCACCACGAGTTAACGGAAATCATGGGGTGGTTTGGGGTGGCCCCGAGTGAAGAAACGGCCCTACAGTGGCTGGCTGAACGCTTTCATCTGCAAGCCGTGTGCGTCACGAAGGGAGCCGATGGAGCAGTCTTGTGGGTCGACCACCAGCTGTATTTCAGCCCAAGCTTAGTGGTGCAGGTGCAAGATACCATCGGTAGCGGCGACGCTTTTCTTGCTGCTTTGCTTCGGGGGTTGCTGCTGAGGCAGGCGCCTCCCAACTACTTGGCTTTTGCCTGCGCCGCGGGTGCCTAGTAGCCAGCTACCAGGGCGCTACCCCACCCATATCTGAGGCCCAGGTGCTGGCGTTGGCCGCCGTTTGAGCATCCCTTTGCTGCTGTCAACCCATGAAAACAAGACAATTAAACTGATGGCCTTTTACACCAACTACCCCAATATCTAGGCTAGGGCACACCTGAATACAAGGGCCTAACCTAGAAGCACTAGGCTAGCAACCTCATCCTAATCATTGGCCGCCAGAGGTCATGGGCCCCTGATTCTTCTAGTACGCGCCGCCGCAGTGGATGATCAGTGCTAGTAGAGCCTACCTAGGATAGCGCACTCACCATATCTGTTTCAAGGGCTGCATTTCACCTGTCTCAGCTTACCAATCTTAGCCTGCCCTTGACTTCGGCCACACTTGGCTTTTCATGCTTTTCCATCTTATCTGCCTTCCCACATAACCCTTCCTTTCCTATGCTACCAACCTAACTCTCCTCAGCTCAACATTACGCAATACTCTGCTCCTCAGTGGCTAACTGCCTGCACCCATAGTGCCTTTCCCGAGTTGCACTCAGCAAAGCCGAGCCGTTTGCCTTGCTTTTCTGCCGAGTAGCGGCAGCCGGCTTACGCTTAGCTAAGTGCCTGTAGAATTCCCACACTCTATTCCTTCACTCATGGACAATAACTGGTACAAACGCTACACATTGGCTGAGCAATCATCCGCCGGGCTATCCGGCCGAAGCATTCCTGCATTAGTGAAAGCTCTGGTTTTCACCAGCCTATGTGCATTATCTCCTATACTGAGCCAAGCGCAGGCTACGCGGTCTGTTTCGGGCAGAGTAGTTGACGCTACTTCAAATGGCCTACCGGGCGTTACGGTCGTTGTGCCCGGCACATCGGTAGGAACAAGCACCAGCGGCGACGGCAGCTTTACCCTGCAAGTACCCACTGATGCCACCACCCTAACCGTATCCTTTGTGGGCTTTGCGTCTCAGCAAGTCAGCATCACGGGCAAATCTACGGTGCAAGTGACGCTGCGCGAAGACGCTCAGGCCCTGGGCGACGTGGTGGTGGTAGGCTACGGCACGGCCCGTAAGCAAGACCTCACCGGAGCCGTAAGTTCATTGAGCCCCAAAGACTTTAACAAGGGAACCTTCACCTCACCCGACCAACTGATTCAGGGGCGAGCCTCGGGCGTGCAGGTAACTCAGAACAGCGGGCAGCCCGGCGGCGCCGCTACCATCCGCATCCGCGGTAACTCGGCCGTGACCGGCACGGGCCAGCCGCTGTACGTCATTGATGGCGTACCCCTGGATGGTCGCTCGGCCCGGCCCGGCCTGAACACCGCCCTGGGTGGCAGCCCCGACAGCAACCCGCTCAACTTCCTAAACCCGGCTGATATTGAAAGCATTGACGTGCTCAAGGATGCCTCCGCCACGGCCATTTACGGATCCCGGGCAGCCTACGGCGTAGTCATCATTACTACCAAGCGCGGCAAATCGGGTGAGCCCCGGCTGGATGTGGGCGTCTCTGGAGGCTTTTCCCAGATTATGCGCAAGATTGACGTGCTTGACGCCGATCAATACCGGCAGGCCCTGCGCTACTACGATGCGCCCACTACCAACGACAAGGGCTTAAACAACGACCCCCTAGATGCGATTCTGCGCACGGCAGCCCTCCAGAACTACAACGTGGCCCTGAGCGGCGGCAGCGACAACGGCCGCTACCGCCTTTCGCTCGGCTACCTCGATCAGAAGGGCATTGTTCGGAAAACCGGGTTTAAAAAGTATACCGCTAGCCTTTCTACCAACCTAAAGTTCCTGGAAAGCAAGCGCCTGGGGGCCGACGTAAACCTGACTACAAGCCAATTCCGGGAGCAGCTGGCGCCCATCACCAACAACGGCGACTTCCGCGGGAGCCTCATCGGCCAGGCTTTGCAGTACAACCCTACCGATACGCTGTACAATTCTGACGGCAGCCCGTTCGTCCGGCGTGGCACCATCATCAACCCAGTAGCCCAACTAGAGTACTACAACGACAACTCCCGGGTAACCACTGCGTTGGCTTCGATTTCACCGTACTATAAGTTCACCGATTGGCTGGAATACCGGGCCCTGATTTCGGCTAACTATAGCACTGGGGTCCGCCGCACGTCCATCGACCAGCGCCTCAACATTGAGGACTACGTTGGGCGGGGGTTTGCGCTTATCGGCAACAACGAGCTGCTCACCCAGCAAATGACGCACACGCTGAGCTTCAACCGGCAGGTCAGCCCCGACTTCAACGTGAATGCGCTGCTGGGGTACGAGTACCAGAAGTTTGCTAACTCTGGCTCAACCATCAATGCACTGGGGCCAGCCGGCGGCTTTGGCACCTATGGGCTGGATTACACCAACTACCTACAATACTCCAACCCGTCGGCCCGCAACATTTCCTCGTTTGTGGACCCCCGTAACCGAACTGCAGTCGTACTTCGGCCGGGCCATTGTAAACTACAAAAACCGCTACTTATTGACGGCGACCCTGCGGCAGATGGTAGCACTAAGTTCGGCGCCAACAACCGGTACGGCTATTTCCCTTCCTTATCAGCAGCCTGGGACATCAGCCAGGAAAGCTTCTTTGCCGTTGAGGCCATCAACCAACTGAAGGCGCGGGTAGGCTACGGCCGCACCGGCAACCAGGAGTTCCCGGCAGGCTCGGCGCAGGGGCAGTTTGCCTTCTTGTCCAATAGCGGTGGCCTAGGCCAGATTACCAACGCAAACCCGGACCTAAAGTGGCAGGCCGACGAGCAGTACAACGCTGGCCTCGACTTCGCCTTATTCAACAACCGCCTGACGCTGACGGCTGACTATTTCTACAAGCGCACAACCGACCTGCTTTACCCCAATATTCCCGGGTATCCGGCGGCGCCTGGTGGGAGCAGTGTTATCTGGGCCAACCTCGACGGCATCATTGTTAACAAGGGGGTAGAACTGTTGGCAGGCATCACGGCCTTCGACACGCAACGCTTCGGGCTGAGCTTTGCGGCCAATGCGACGTTCGTAAAAAATGAGGTATCGGGGCTGCCAGCTACCCTGGTTATTCAAACGGGTACGCTTAGCGGGCAGGGCCTGTCGGGCGTAACGATAGAAACCATTCAGAACGGCTCTCCGCTGAACGGCTTCTACTTGCCCAACTATAACGGTATCAACGCCAGCACAGGGCTGTACAACGAATTTGGGGCCGCGGGCTACGCCGGCAACCCTAACCCCACCACGCTGGCGGGCCTGAGCACAACTGCCCGCTTTGCCAAGCTTTCCCTGACGGCCAATCTCAATGGGGTATTCGGCAATAAGATTTATAACAACACCTTCAACAGCGTACTGAACGTCAGCCAGATTCGTGCGGGCCGCAACATTGCCCTGGCCGAATACGAGTCGGGCACGAGGGAGTCGCTGGCCAATGCCGTTACGCCCTCCACGCGCTACTTAGAAAACGGCAATTTCGTGCGCCTCTCCAACGTGACGCTGTCCTACGCCCTCGGCGACCTGGGCAAAGCTTTAAGGGTGCCAGCGTGTATGCCAT
>NZ_JZIR02000073.1:0-18376 GCF_000961955.2 Hymenobacter sp. AT01-02 | reverse complement strand
AATCTACCTACTAAAAAAGGGTCCTGGCGTACGCCAGGACCCTTTTTTAGTAGGTAGATTGTCAGGCACTAGCTGCGAACTGCTTTTAGCTGCTTCTTAAGGGCATCAATACGGTGTTGCGCTTCATCGATTCGGCCCTGGTATTCCTCCCGCAATTGGCTTGCGTTCTTAGAGCGGGCAAAAAACTCAAGGTTTGTTTTGAGCGTGGAGATATCATTCTCCAGTTCGTTGATTTCTCGCCGTAAGGATTGCTCCTTCTTGTAGAGCTGTTGTTGGGCATCGGGCGCTGATTTCAGCCGTTCGACTTGGAGATTGAACAATAGGTCAGTTCGCTCCGCATAGGACAAGCTGGGAACAGCATCCAAGTACTTGCCCATTAGAGCTTGAAATTTGTCCTCGGCGCGCTCATTACTCCGGGTGGTACCATCAAAAGCGCGCCATTCACTTACGTGCTGGCGGAAACCCTCAACGGTACCAGGAGTATCGGCCGAAACGGCAGCTACTATCTCCGACAGTCGGTCGAGGTACTGGTTTTGCTCCTGATTTACTTGCTGCACGTGGTGTTCACGCTGGCGAGTTTCCTCTTTTTTGCGGTCAAAGAACGAGTCGCAAGCGGTGCGGAAACGATTCCATACTTTATCCGACTGTTTTTCTGGCACCCGGCCCACCAACTTCCACTCTTTTTGCAGCCGAATGACGGTCTCGCGTGCTTCCTCCCAGTTGGTATTCTGCAAAGCTGCTTCCGCCTGCTCACACAACTCCAGCTTCCGCTTTAAGTTGGTATTCTTCTCTTCGTCGAGAGCCTTGAAGAACTGATTTTTGCGCTGAAAAAAGCCTTTGTACGCGCCCCAGAACTGCTTGTTCATCTGCTCCGCCTTGTCGCGAGGAACCAGCCCGGCAGCATCCCACTCTTCTTTCAGTTTCTGCAGCTCATCCGTCTTGGCTCGCCACTCGTTTACGCGCTCGGTTTGGAAATCACCGAAAGGCTTGAGCTGGTTTAATAGAGCTGTTTTGCGCTCCAAGTTGGCGGTTTCTTGGGTATTACGAGCCGATAAAAAGTCTTTCTTACGGTCGTGTACTTTTTCGGATGCCTGGAGGAAACGCTGCCATAAGGCCTCACGTTGTTCGTTGGGTACGGGACCTACGTGTTTCCACTCTTCGTGTAACTGGCGGAGTTCCTGCAGGGCTTTGTTGATGCTGGACTGCTGCTGCAGCGCTTCGGCTCGCGTAATCAGCGCTTCTTTAGCCTCTTGGTTCCGGCGACGGTCTAACTCCTTCATTTCGAAGAACAGACCACGGTTGTTATAAAAAATATCTAGGAGGGCGTGGTAGCTATTCCACAGTTCCTGGGCCTCTTTCTGCGGAACTGGGCCGGTAGCTTTCCAGTCGCTCTGCAAGGCTTTGATGCGTGCCGAGCTGTCTTTCGTCTCAGCCGACTCTACTAGCTGGCGCAATTGGGAAAGCAAGTATTGCTTGTGCGCCAGGTTTTTAGCCCGTTGCTCATCTTCTGCTTTGGCGTCGCGTACGCGGCTGTCACGAAATTCCTGAAATGCCTTGGCTAGCTCCTGGTGGCTAGCGGGACCCGCATAGGTGAAATCATCAGTAGCGTTGCCGGCATCTGTAAAGTGCTGGCGTGCGGTGTTCCGATCTGCCTGAATGGCCGCGTCGTATGGGCGGTAGAGGTCAAAGATTTGCTTGCGGTTTTGGCTGGCATCAGGACGACGGAGCAAGCCCAGAAGATGGGTGCTTTGCGTGGCCAAGTCCATTGAAGCAAAATCTACAGTCGGCGCATCCGGTACGTACTCTTCCTCGTCATCCGTAGCGGCCGCATCCGACGACGTGTGCAGAGAAGCCACGGTTGGAGCTGCTTCAAGGGCCGCCTCCGCCGCCTCTGTTGAAGACAACTCTACTACGGGTTTTACGTGCGGAGCTTCGGACTCCGTAGCTGCGGAAGTCTCACCAGTTAGGCTTTCAGGCTCGGGCGTGACCAGGGAATCTGAAGGCGTAGCAGGAGATGCTGGAGACCCGAACAAGGCGTCGGGCGTTGGGCTAGGAGTACTTGAGGAGGCCGCTTCCGTTGAAGCAGTGGGGTGCGTTGTGCCGTAGTGCGCCAGGGCTCGATCTTCGGCGGCCGAATGATCAGGCGTAGCAATACCAGTTGGCAGGTGCGTAGCAGACTCTGCGGCAGCACTAGCTTCTGGAGTGCCCGGGGTGGGAGTTTCCGCGGCTTCCGTAGCGGCTGCGTTTGGCTCGGCGGTGCCAGCTCCAGCGGGTTCAATGGGAGCTGGCTGGGTGCCTTGGGCTGGGCGTTCCGTGATGTCATCGGCAGCACCCGGCGCTACGGGAGCAGCGGGGGCATTGTTAGCTGGGGCCGCTGCAGATGCGGCAGGCGGAGTGACATCAGTGCCCGCTGGATCTTGCTGAGCGCGAATTTCGGCCAAGCGACGTTCCAAAATGCTCATGGGCGACTCTGAGGCATTATCAGAGTGGGAGGGGGCAGTGTTTTCGTTTTCGGGTAGCATACAGTTCAGGAGCAAGGGCCCAACCAAAGATGGGCAGTGGGTGGCGCGGCTAATTCAGACGAGGGTCTGTGGGGTAGTTGGACAGCATTCGGTAGCGGCCGCCTTTTTCGCGCAAAATTGATTGCCAAAAGGCATCATTATCCAAAGTAAATACTTTCCCGGCAGCATTGGGGTGCACTATCCAAACATTTTCCCGTACCTCTTCAGCTAGCTGGCCGGCCGTCCAGCCAGAATAGCCTACGTACAAACGTACCTCTTCGGGTGAGAGGTCACCGGTTTGTAACTCAGCGAGTAGCTGGCGGAAATCACCACCCCAAAAGACGTCCTGGCCCAGATCAACGGCGTGCTCTAGGCCGGGGCGGCGGTGCAGGTAGTGAAGCGTATCGGGCTGAACGGGCCCACCCAGCCCCAGCGGTAGGGTAGCCGGGGGGGTGGCGTCTGAGCCGGGTAGTTCCAGTACGTCGCCGAGTTGTAAGGTGGCCGGGCGATTTAGCACCAGGCCAAAGGAGCCTTCCTCCTCGGAGTGGTTGCAGAGCAGCACTACGGTGCGCTCAAAGTTGGGGTCACCCAGGAAGGGCTGTGATATCAGAAGACTACCAGAACGAAGACGTGGCATCGGAGGAAGTACATTTAGTGAGAAAGGATGGGAGAGGGTGGAGAGAACAGGGCGGGAGTGGTAATAGGTCCATCTGGGCGGGCGGGCATATCGGTGCCCGTGAAAGCAGAGAGCCTGTGGGCAGTACGTCTAGCAGGGGGGGGCGGGTTCCGCTGCCGACCGCATTATGCTACCTTGCACCCGATTTGGGTACGTTTCCCAAACTGGAACACTGCTCCGGGTGCCGGGCAGGCCTAGTTTTCCTTTTAGCTTTTTTTCTATGACAGATCAGCAACTGGCCGACCTGCGCCAGACGTACGCGCAACGCACCCTCACCGAGGCCGACGTGCACCCGGATGCTGTGCGGCAGTTTCGAGCCTGGCTTGATGAGGCGCTGGCCGCGCATTTAGACGAGCCGACGGCCATGACGCTGGCTACCGTGAACGAGGCCGGTCAGCCTTCGGCCCGGGTGGTACTGCTGAAGGGCTTGCCCGACGACCAGGGCTTTCTCTTTTTCACGAACTACGATTCACGCAAGGGGCAGGAACTGGCTACTAGCCCCCTGGCGGCCATTACCTTCTTCTGGCCCGGGCTGGAGCGGCAAGTGCGCATAGAAGGCCGGGTAGAAAAAGCGGCGGAAGCCGTGTCGACGCAGTATTTCCAGAGCCGCCCCCGCGGAAGTCAGATCGGTGCGTGGGCCTCGCCCCAGAGCCAGCCTATCCAGAGCCGGGAGGAGCTAGAGCAGCGCGAACAGGAAGTGGAAAGCCGCTTTGCTGGTCAAGAGCCGCTGCCCCGCCCCGAGCACTGGGGGGGCTACGTGCTGCGACCCCAGCGCGTGGAGTTTTGGCAGGGGCGCCCCTCCCGCCTGCACGACCGGATTGTGTACGAGCGCCACACCGATGGCTGGAAGCTAAGCCGCCTCGCTCCCTGATCTAACCAAGCTTGCTACGGCCCGGGCTGGCGTACGGTGCTAGCTGCCGGGAAAATTGCCTGTGCAGTTGGTCTCACTCCATCATCTCATTCTCAAAAATTGGCTGAAATTCAACCTGTCCGGGGCTGGCGCTACAACGCGGAGCTAAGTGCGCGCATCGACGACTACGTTTCGCCTCTGTTTGATGTCGTGTCAGCAAAGCAGCGGGAAGCACTCTACCGCAACCCGCTGAATAGTATTCACTTGTCGGTGCCGCGGGGCGAAGATGCGGCGGGTGAAGCCTTGCGGCGGCTCATGCAGTGGCAGGAGCAGGGCATTCTCCAACAGGATGCGTTGCCTGGCATTTACGTCTACTATCAGTATTTCCGGTTGCCCGGCAGCTCGCGCGAGTATTGCCGCAAGGGGTTTATGTGCCACATCCGGGCCTACGACTGGGCCGAGGAAGTAATACTGCGGCACGAAAATACGCTGCCGGCAGCTGTCAACGACCGGGCCGAGTTACTGAGCCGGACTCGTTTCCAAACTAGTGCCACCCATGGCCTCTACCGCGACGATGCGTTTGAGTTGGAGCGCTACCTCGACGAGGCCATGCTGGACCCGCTGTACCAAACAGAAGAGGACTACCAGGCGCGCGCGACGTGTTGGCCGTAATTCAGGATGCCCACGTCATCCGGCGGTTTCAGCATGTGCTGGCGGCTCGCCAAATCATCCTAGCCGACGGCCACCACCGCTACGAGGGCTCGTTGGCCTACCGGCTGGCGCGGCGCCAAGCAGCGGGGGCGGCTTATACCGGCCAGGAGGCGTGGAACTACCACCTGATGTACCTGACCAATGCCGCCGCCGATGACCTTCGCATTTTGCCTACCCATCGCCTGTTGCTAGACCTGCCCGAGGGCGTAAGCCAGGCAGAGCTGTTGACGCGCTTGCAGCCCTACTTTACGGTGCTGCCCCTCGATGACCCTTACGATTTGCCCGAGCGCATTGCCGGTAAGCCGTGGGCGTTTGGCTTGTATTTGGGCGACGGGCAGGCCTACAAGCTACGCCTGCGGCCCGAGGTGCACGCCCAGCTAGATTGGGATACCACGCCCGAGGTGAAGGCCCTAGATTTGACCGTGCTGCACTTTTTTGTGTTAGAGAAGGCCCTTGGCGTGGTCGGACCAGAAGCCCAGCGTCAGTGGTCAGGGGTAGCCTACGTGCGCAATTTTTCGGAGTGCCTGACTCGCGTAGATCGGGGGGAAGCCTGCGCCGCCTTTATTACCAACGAAGTAACCATGGATGAAGTGGAGCGAGTATGCCACTCGGGCGCAGTAATGCCGCCCAAGTCCACGTTTTTCTACCCCAAAACTATTGGGGGCTTTCTGTTTACGAGTATTCGCGACGAAGAAACCACGTCTCCCTTTTATGCCGCTTTCCGCTCCTGATTCCCTTGCTGCGCGCCCCCGGCTGGTGCTGGCATCTAATTCTCCCCGCCGCCGCCAGCTTCTCACTGAACTAGGCCTGGCGTATGAGGTGCGCCTGCGCGAGGTGGAAGAAGACTTTCCGGCCTCCCTGCACCGCCACGAGGTAGCCGAGTACCTCGCCGCTCACAAAGCCGCCGCCTACGCGCCCGACCTGGCCCCGGACGAACTGCTCATCACCGCCGATACTATTGTGTGCCTGGATGATGACGTGCTCAACAAGCCCGCTGATGCGGCCGAGGCGCGCCAGATGCTCCAGCGCCTGCAGGGCCGCGCCCACGACGTATACACGGGAGTATGCCTGTTGCACGGCGACGGCCGGCAGGTGGTCTTTTCCGACCGGACTCAGGTAGTGTTTCGAGCCCTGAGCCCGGCCGAAATAGCGTACTACGTGGAGCACTACCAGCCGCTGGATAAAGCCGGCGCCTATGGTGCCCAGGATTGGATTGGGATGGTGGCCGTCACTCGCCTAGAAGGGTCCTACTTCAACGTGATGGGGCTGCCCGTACATCGCGTGTGGGAAGAACTGGTGAAGCTAGGCGCGGTAGGCGTATAGCTCTCCTGTTAAGCAAGCCGCTCCAATAAGTTGGCTTGAGCGGCCTGCCACTGGGTAAACTCCGCGCTTTCTTCCCATAAGTCGCGCATTTCCGACTTCTGCAACACGGCCCGCGTGGCTTGCTGGGCGAGTTCTACTAATTCGTCCTCGTCGCTGACGTCCAGGTTATCGGCCCGGGGCAGCAGGTCATCGGGGAAGTCGGGCGAGGGCTGCCCGAGCCAGGCGGCTACCACCTCGGCGGCGGCCAGGGCCGCGCCGGCCGCGTCTACTTCTAGGTAGCCTTCTTCCTCCACGGCCGTCACAAGGGCTTCTAGCAGTAGTACCTCGCTGGGGTCTTCCCGAAATTCGGCTAAGAAATCGGCCGCGTCGTCGTTGTCAAAGTTATTGTAGCCCCAAGCACCCATAGTAACGGTTGGTAAGTTGTGAAAGCGCAAAGATAGGTGTCCCCGCCGGCAGATGAGGTACTAGCCCGGGTTTAGTCGAGGCGCTGGGGGCCCTGGCCAGCGCGGGCGTAGCCGTAGCGCACGGGAGCTTGCACAGCGTGGTAGCCGTCGAGCCCTGATACGCACACCGTACCGGCGGCTACTAGGTCCAGGGAGCCGTCGGGGCGGAGAACTTCTTCGGGCAGGTAGATGTGCTCAACCCGGCCAATCAGTAGCACGGTGCCGTTGGCCTCAATGGGCATTTCCTGCAACAACTCCAGCCCAATCTTGATGCGGCTTTCCTGCACGTACGGGGCCGAGAACCCATCTACGTATTCGGGCGTGAAGCCGCACGCGTCAAACTCCGATTCTTCCCGCGCAAAGTTGGCCGAGGTATAGTGGGCGGCGCCTTCTTGGCCGGTGGGCACGTGGTTGAAGGTGTAGCGGCCCGTCGCCCGGATGTTTTCGTAGGTGTGACGGGCCACGGTGGTGGGGCGCATAACAAAGCCCAGCAGGGCCGGGTTGGAGCCCAGGTGCAGCACCGAGCTGACAATAGCTAAGTTGGTGGCTCCGTGGGCGTCGGCGGTGCCTACCAAGTTGGCCGGTTTATAGCCCGTAATAGAATTTACGAGGTTCAGGCGAAATACTTTTTCCAGTCCGGGGAGGTCGGCGGCGGGGATGTGGCGCATGCAGGCAGGGTAAGAAGGGCAGTTGATGATTGCCACCTCCTCTACGCAGGAGCGGCGCAAAAGTCAGCCGTAGGGTTGCGTTAGGTGCTGAGGGGAAGCGAAAATGAGAAAGTGCTGCCCGTACCCAGTTCACTTTCCACCCAGAGCTGCCCACCCTGACTTGTGATAAACTCCCGGGCAATGCTCAAACCCAGGCCCGAACCGCCTTTGTAGCCGCTTTTGTCGGGAATCTGCACAAAACGCTGAAATATTTTCTCCTGGTACTGGGGCGCAATGCCGGGGCCATGGTCGTGCACGCTGATCTGCACCTGGGGCGGCGCGTCCGGGGTGAGGGCGGCGCGAATATGCAGCGCGCCCTGCTCCGGAGAGTAGCGAATGCCGTTGGCCAGCAGGTTGAGTAGTACCCAGGTGGTTTTCTCCACATCGGCGCGCACTGTGGGCAGGTAGTCGGGCAGTTGCACATCCAAGGTCAGCTGCTTGGGCTGCAATTGCAGGTGAATGGTAGCGGCGGCAAACTGCACGATGTCGTGGATGCGGGTGGGCTGGAAGTTGAGCTGAATGTTGCCCGACTCCAGGCGCGACACGTCAATGAGCTCACCCACCAGTTTCAGCAGCCGCTGGTTTTCCTGCTTGATGGTAGCCAGAATTTTCTGCTGCTCCTCGTTCACAATGCCCACCTTGCCGTTTTGCAGCAGCTTCAGGCTAAAGTTGATGCTGGACAGGGGCGTTTTCAGCTCGTGCGACACGGTAGCCAGGAAGTTGGATTTGGCCTGGTCCAGCTTCTTGTATTCTGACACGTTATGCAGCGTCAGGATTGAGCCCACGAACTCCGTTTTTTCCAGGGCCTGGTTGAAGCTCACCACGTCGTTTACGGCTACGCGGTAGTACGCTTCCTCGCCGTTTTGCGCCAGCGTGAGCACCGGCGCCGCCTCGGTGGAGCGGCGGGCGGCGGGCGTGTCGAGGTGGCGCAACAGCTCCCGGAACAAGTCGTTTTCCTGGGCTACGTCGTCGGCGGAGCGGTGAAGCAGCTGTTCCGCGGGGAGGGTCAGCAAGTTCAGGGCAGCCGGGTTAGCCAGAATGATCCGTCGGGTTTCATCGACCAGCAGCAGGCCCTCGTCTAGGTTATTAACCATGCTGGCCATGCGGTTGCGCTCGGTCAGGATTTGGGCCAGGGTAGAGGTGCGGTAGTCCTGCAACTGCACCAGTAGGCGGTTGAAGGCCCGCGCCACTGTGCCAAACTCGTCGTGGGTTTCTACGGGAATAGAGTTGGAGTAGTCCTGGTGGGTAGCGTTTTCGATGCTGGCCGAGAGCTTGCGCAACCCGCTCACGGCAGCTTCGGGCACGCTCAGCACAAACAACAGGCAGGTTAGGACCGCAAACGTGAGCAGGGCCAGCACGTAGCCGCTCTGCTGGGTAGCCAGACGGTTGGCGGCTTCATTTTTGCGCGTCAGGGCCTGGGTATTCACGTTCACCATGCGGTAGGTCAGCTGCCGCAACTGGCCCATGTGCGCGCGCCAAATCTGCGGCGCAGTAGTGTCAGAAGCCAGATACCGCTCCGTACTAGCCAGCTCACTAAACAAGGAATCGACCACCTCCTGCTCGCCGGGCTCGGTGACGTTGCCAGCCTCGCGGGCTAGCAGCTGCTCAAACTGTTGCTTGGCTTGCGTGTCCAGCGGTGCCTCCTGCGCCTGAAGCTGGTCGAGGGCCCGCAACATGTGCTGGCCCAGTTCCACGGAGTATAGGTTGTCCTGCAACACGTTGCGGGCGCTGCGGTCCAAGCGGTTAAGTGAGTACAGGGTAAACGCGCTGACGCCCAGCAGCAGGAGCAGCATGGTCAGGAACGCCAGCGTGATTTTAGTTTTAAGGTTCATGAGCGAAGGAGGGGTAGGAAGCCAGCGGCACCGGAGGGCAGCATTAGTAGGTCACCAGGAAAAGGTCCAGGTCGGTATCGGTGCGGGCTACCGCCCGGATTAGGGCGGCCGTGGTGCTCGGCCGGGATAGGCGCTGCCACCAGTGTTTCTCCCGCGTGACGCCGCAAATAAGCAGGGTAGCGCGTTTTTCCTGGGCCACGCGCAGTATCTCCGTCACCACCTCGTCCGACTTTATCCGCAGAATCTGGCCGCCCAGCTCGGTCACCAATTGCAAGTTGCGCAGCAGGTGTCGTTGGGTAGCCAGCCCGACGCGGTCGGCCGATTCGCGGGCGGTTTGCACGTACAGCACGTACCAAGTGGTAGTGCCCAGGCGGTCGGCGAGGCGGGACGTTTTGCGAATGATTTCGCGGGCTGCCGGAGCATTGGAGTTAATGCAGGCCAGTAAACGGTCGTGGTTGCGGCGCGTGGCGGGCACGGCGGCCACGCCCGCATCAATCTGCCGACTAAGCTGGCCGGCTACTTCCCGCAACGCCAGCTCGCGCAGTTGTAGCAAATTTTCGGGCTGAAAGAAGTTGCGTAGGGCTGTGGGTACCTTCTGCGGGTCGTAGATTTTGCCTTCCTCCAGCCGCGCCCGCAGCTCGGGCACGGTCAGGTCCACGTTCACTACCTCGTCGGCCAGTTTGAGGAGCTGGTCGGGCACCCGCTCGGTCACGTCTTGGCCCGTGATGCGCAGCACTTGGTCGTGCAGGCTTTCCAGGTGCTGAACATTAACGGCGGTGATGACGGAAATGCCCGCTCGCACTAGCTGTTCCACATCCTGCCAGCGCTTTTCGTTGCCGGCTCCCGGCACATTCGTATGGGCTAGTTCGTCTACCACCACCACCGAGGGGCGCCGCTGTAAAATGGCTGGCACGTCCATTTCTTCCAGCATTCGCCCCTTATAAAAAATACGTTTGCGCTTTACTAAAGGTAGGTTTCTAAGTTGTGCTACCGTGCCAGCGCGGCCGTGGGTTTCCACGTAGCCGAGCACGGCGTCTACCCCGTGCTGGCGCAGCTCCTGGGCCTCCTGCAGCATGCGGTAGGTTTTTCCTACCCCCGCGGCCAGCCCAATGTACACCTTCAGCCGACCGCGCCGCGGCTCCTGCACCAGCCGCAAGAACCGCTCCGCCGATTGGTCGCGCAACTGGGAGTCATCGTTGGAAGGCGTCATAGGGGGTAGGCGTTGCGGGGGTGGTTCTTGCCGCTACTTTCTTCCTAGAAAGAAAGGGCAATGCTGCTGGTCAGGTTGCCGTAAGAGTTGGTAGGTTGGCCGTTGCGGTCGGTGAGGAAATCCTGGCCGGAGTGGAACACGCGGCCTTCGACCCGAAAGGCCACGTTGCTTGTCGGTAGGTAGTCCAGGTTGAGGGAAGCGGCTTTCACTTGAAAGTCGGCATCGGTAGCGACGGGCGAAATCGAGGAAATGATGACGCCGTGGTCGGCATGGTAGTACTCCGCGCGGGCTGTGGCCGACCATTTCTCGGCCAGCTTATAGCGTACGAAGCGGCGCCGGTGTGCCAGGTATCGGCCTTACTGCCGCGGGCGGCCTGCTCCTGCTTGCCCACGTCGAATACGCCGGCCACGCTCAGACGCTCAGTGGCGGCGTAGCTCACGTAGAAATCGTGGAAGTAGCGGCGGCGTTTTGCTAGGTCCTGAGGCTGCTCGTTGCCGTAGAACGTGCTGCTGTTGATGAGCAGCTTTTCAGTGGGCCTCCACTGAAGTTGAGTTCCCACGGCCTTCTTCTGGTTGTTTTCCCGAATGTTCTGCCAGCCGTTGAGCACCAGGGCCGTGAGCGTTAGCTTGGGGTCTACTTCGTAGGTGAACCGGGCCCCGGCCTCGTAGTAGGGCGAGTTTTCGGCCATCAGGGAGCGGGTCAGGGTCCAGTTGTCCTTACTAATGGCCGACTCAAAGCCGATGTGAGAACCAAAAACACCCACGTCCAGCCATGCCTTCTGGAAAGGCCGGAAGCCGGCATAGGCTTCGTAGAGATGCTTAAGTACCTGGTCTTCGGCGGCGTAGTTGGCCGATACATAGGTGCCGGCGTGCAGGCCTAATGCTCCGCGCACCTGCCCGTTGTCGTAGCGTAAGCCCAGGACGGCATTGTTCACCGTAAACTCGTTCTGGCGGTCGTGGGAGTACAGAAAGCTTGGCCGGTCGTTGGTGGCGGCGTGCTTGATGTCGTAACCATAGTAGCCGTCCACAAAGCCATAGGGGGTAAGCGGGTTGGCAGCAGGCGTGGCCGGAGCCTCGGCGGGCGTTACTACCGTATCGGCCGCCACAGGCCGGGTTTGAGCCACCGCAGTGGAAGCAGCGAGTAAGCCGAGGGCAAGCAGAGAAATAGATTTCATGGGGAGAGGAGCGCCGCAAAGCGGTAAGGTGGCTCAGAAATGGGTAAAGAAAGGCATTATGATGGGAAGCCGAAGCCTCCCAGGAGGTCATCACTAGGCTGCTAAACAGCGGCGTAAACTGTGGTAAAACCGGTCGATTAGTGGCCGCTTCGTTCATCAAGGGCCACGTTCAGGCGCAGCACGTTTACTCGATCAGGTCCCAGAAGGCTATGTTGGGTATGCTGGGCTACCAGGGCCTGCACTCTGGCGGCGTCGAGTTGGCGGGCGCGGGCCACGCGGGCTACCTGCACGGCGGCGCCCGCAGGCGAGAGGTGTGGGTCGAGGCCGGAGCCCGAGGCAGTAAGTAGCTCGGCGGGCACCTGGCTTTGCTTACGCCGGGGTTCTGGAGCAGAAACGTATCGAGGCGGGCTTGCACCGTGGCTTGGTACTCGGGGTTGCTGGGACCTTTGTTGGAGCCCGCCGAGCCGGCCGAGTTGTAGTCAACCGCCGAGGGGCGCGACCAGAAGTACTCCGGACGGGTGAATTTCTGGCCCACATTATCGTAGCCCACCACGCGGCCCCGGTGACTGATGGTTTCGCCCTGACCGCCATTCGGGGCCAGTTGCGCCCCGGCCCATACCAGCGCTGGGTAAATCATGCAGCACACCACTAGAAGCACTAGGGTTAAGCGGAAAGCGGGAAGCAGGTGTTGTTTCATGGAAGTAGAAGCTAGAAAGCTCAGACTAGAGTTAGTACTAGTTCCCCTCCTCAGATGAGGAGGGGCTAGGGGTGGTTGATTACTCGCTGAACGATTCGGAGTTGGGCCGTTCAGGTAAACAACATCAGCACGCGGGTCAACCACCCCAGCGTCGGCTACGCCGCCGCGTCCCCTCCCCGCTTGATGCGCGGAATCATCTGAGGAGGGGAGTTTCGTTCTTACAAAAACAGTCCTACCAGCAAATCAATGGCTTTGATGCCGATGAAGGGGACGATAATGCCACCCAGGCCATACACCAGCAGGTTGCGGCGCAACAGGGCCGAGGCACCGATGGGCTTGTAGGCTACCCCGCGCAATGCCAGCGGCACCAGCAGCGGAATGATAATGGCATTGAAAATGACCGCCGAAAGAATGGCCGACTGCGGCGACTTCAGGCCCATGATGTTTAGCGCACCCAGGCTCGGAATGGCCACCATGAACAGGGCTGGCACGATGGCAAAGTACTTGGCTACGTCGTTGGCGATGCTGAACGTGGTGAGCGTGCCGCGGGTCATAAGCAGCTGCTTCCCAATTTCCACTACCTCAATGAGCTTGGTGGGGTCGTTGTCGAGGTCCACCATGTTGCCGGCTTCCTTGGCGGCCTGGGTGCCCGAGTTCATGGCTACTCCCACGTCGGCCTGGGCTAGGGCGGGCGCATCATTGGTGCCGTCGCCCATCATGGCTACTAGCTTGCCTTCCTGCTGCTCGCGCCGTATGTAGGTCATCTTGTCCTCGGGCTTAGCCTCGGCAATGAAGTCATCGACGCCTGCTTTTTCGGCAATGAAGCGGGCCGTAAGCGGGTTGTCGCCGGTGACCATCACCGTTTTGATGCCCATTTTGCGCAGGCGCTCAAACCGCTCCTGAATGCCGGGCTTGATGATATCCTGCAGCTCTACTACCCCCAGCACTCGGTCGTTTTCACTGACTACCAGCGGGGTGCCGCCGTTGCTGGCAATGGCCTCCGCGCGCTGAGTGGTTTCCTGGGGGAAGGGCTGGTTGGCCTTGTTGGCTAGCTGGCGGATGGCATCGGAAGCGCCTTTGCGCAGCCGTTGGCCGCCGGCCAGCGTTACGCCGGAGCTGCGGGTTTCGGCCGTAAACTTAATCAGCTCGGCGCCTTGTAGGCGGACTTGCAACTGATCGGGGTTTACGTGCTTTTCGCGGGCCAGCTCCACGATGCTCTTGCCCTCGGGGGTTTCGTCGGTGAGGGAGGACAGGGTAGCAAATTCAATGAACTGTTGCTCGTCGACCCCCGGTGCGGGCCAGAAGTGGGTGGCTTTGCGGTTGCCGATGGTGATTGTGCCGGTTTTGTCTAGGAGTAGCACATCAATGTCGCCGGCGGTTTCCACGGCTTTGCCGCTTTTGGTGATGACGTTAGCGCGCAGAGCGCGGTCCATGCCCGCAATGCCAATAGCCGAGAGTAGCCCGCCGATGGTGGTCGGAATCAGACACACGAATAAGGCAATGAAGGAGGCAATGGCAATGGGCGTGTTGGCGTAGGCGGCGAAGGGCTGCAAGGTCACGCACACAATGATGAACACCAGCGTAAAGCCCGCCAGCAGAATGGTAAGGGCAATTTCGTTAGGTGTTTTTTGCCGCGAAGCGCCTTCCACCAGGGCAATCATCTTATCCAGAAACGACTCGCCGGGGGCCGTGGTTACCACCACCTTAATGCGGTCCGACAGCACTTTGGTACCGCCCGTAACCGACGACTTGTCCCCACCAGCTTCCCGAATTACCGGGGCCGATTCGCCCGTAATGGCCGATTCATCGATGGTAGCCAAGCCCTCGATAATCTCCCCGTCGGTGGGGATGATTTCACCGGCCTCCACCAGGAATACCTGGCCTTTCTGAAGCTGAGAAGAAGATACCGAGGAGATGTTGCCTTTTTCGTCGATGACGCGGGCAGGGGTTTCCTCGCGGGTTTTGCGCAGGCTTTCGGCCTGGGCCTTGCCGCGAGCTCGGCAATAGCCTCGGCAAAGTTGGCGAACAGCAAGGTCAGAAACAGGACCATAAACACGGTGAAGTTATAGGCGAAAGAGCCTGGGCCGCATCGGACTTGACGAGCAGCCCCAGCGTCACGAGCAGCATCACCACCGTCCCAATTTCCACGGTGAACATCACCGGGTTGCGGAACATCACGCGCGGGTCGAGCTTGACGAAGGCCTGTTTGATAGCCTCCTGCACCAGCGCGGGTTGAAACAAAGATTGTTCTTTCGAAGACATGAGAGTGTAAAACTCAGAGGGTAGAACCTAGAGCTGAGAGAGGGTGCGTTAGAGCTAAGCCCTAGTCTCTCAACTCCCAAGCATGCTAATACAGGGAGAAGTGCTCGGCCAGGGGCCCCAGGGCAAGGGCCGGGAAGAAGGCCAGGGCGGCAATGATGACGATGACGGCCATTACCATCACGCCGAAGGTGGCCGTGTCGGCGGGCAGGGTGCCGGCGCTTTCGGGCACGTACTTCTTGCGGGCCAGCAAGCCAGCAATAGCCACCGGACCGATGATGGGCAGGAAGCGGGACAGCAGCAGCACTACCCCCGTGCTGATGTTCCACCAGGGCGTGTTGTCGCCAAGGCCCTCGAAGCCGGAGCCGTTGTTGGCGGAGGCGGAGGTAAACTCATACAGCATCTCGGAGAAACCGTGGTAGCCGGGGTTGGCCAGCCAGCCAGCGTACTCCTGGGGGTTGCTGGCGTAGAGGTGGGTAGTGAGGGCCGTGCCCGCTAGAATCAGCAGGGGGTGCAGCAGCGTCACGAGGATGGCAATTTTCATCTCGCGGGCCTCAATCTTCTTGCCCAGTAGCTCGGGCGTGCGGCCTACCATCAGGCCGGCAATAAACACGGCAATGATAAGGTAGGCGAAGAAGTTGAGTAGCCCTACCCCGCAGCCCCCGTAAAAGGCGTTGGTCATCATGCCCAGCATCTGCGTCAGTCCGGAAAGCGGCATGAACGAGTCGTGCATGGAGTTCACCGAGCCACAGCTGATAACCGTGTTGGTAATGCTCCAGTAGGCCGAAGCGGCCGCGCCAAACCGCATTTCCTTGCCTTCCAGCGCCCCCAGCTCCTGGTTCACGCCCAGGTGGCTGATAGCAGGGTTGCCCTGTAGCTCATAGTACACCGTAGGGGCCAGCAGCACCACGAAGCCCACCGTCATGACCCCAAAAATCATCAGGGCCAGCTTGCGGCGATTCAGGTAGAAGCCAGGGCAAATACCATGGCCATGGGAATGATAACCAGGGCGATGTTCTCAATGGCATTGGTGAGGTAGTTGGGGTTTTCGAGGGGGTGAGCCGAGTTGGCTCCGTAGAAACCGCCCCCGTTGGTACCCAGCTCTTTAATAGCCACCATAGCCGCCACCGGCCCGCGCGACACGGCCACGGAATCGCCCTGTAAGGTCACTAGCTCCTGCTTGCCTTGCAAGGTCATGGGGGTGCCGTTGAAGGCCAGCAGCAAGGCTACCAGCAGGGAGCCGGGCAGCAGCAGACGCGTGAGGCTCTTCAGGAAGTAGTTGTAAAAGTTGCCCAGCTTGTCGGTGGCGCGGGTTTGCAGGGCGTTGAATACCACCACGGCCGCCGCAATGCCGGTAGCGGCACTCACAAATTGCAGGAAGGTAATCACCACAAGCTGGGAGAGGTAGCTCAGGCCCGACTCGCCGCTGTAGTGCTGCAGGTTGCAGTTTACCAGAAAGGAAATGGCCGTGTTAAACGCCAGGTCCGGCGACATGCTGGGGTTTTGGTCGGGATTGAGGGGTAGGCTGCCCTGGGTAGAGAGGACCAGCATAGCCAGCAGAAACCACACGAGGTTGATGGTAAGCAGGGCTACCAGGTGCTGCTGCCAGCTCATTTCGCGGCGGGCATCAATGTCGGAGAGGCGGAAAATGCCGTTTTCTATGGGCTGCAGGAAATCCAGCAGGTTCTTCTCGCCCTTAAACACCCGGGCCAGGTAGTGGCCCAGCGGCAGGGCCAGCACCAGCGTCAGGAAATAAATGGCGCTGATGCCGAGTAGTTCGTTGATCATGACAAAAGGAGACTAGAATCGTTCGGGGCGCAGCAGCACGTAGCAGAGGTAGCCGAACGTGGCGAGGGACAGGAAAAACAGGGCGACCATCATGGCAGGAGACAGCGTTAGATGTGGTCAAAGAAGTCGACCGACTTGTAGAAGAGCCCGAACCCGGCGAGGCCCGCGGCGGTGAGAACTAGAATCAGGAAAGCAGGAGGCATAAGCGTTGGAATTGACGTGTGTTGTCCCTCATTGCCAATCCGAGCCCAAGCCGCTTTGTGTAGCATGCTGCTTGCTGTAGTCTTCTCGTAGTCAGTTGAATAATTTTTGCGGCGGCCTTTTACTGCTTGGCCTAGTAGCAAAAAACCGGGTCATTCTGACCCGGTGCGGCGGTCAGAATAACCCGGTATATGATCTTCAGCAACGCAGGAATGGTATCCGGCGCCAGTTATCGGCCTACTTGATGTATTTGGCCAGGGTAGCTTCCAGTTCGTTGCCTTTAAGGTTCGCGGCCACAATTTTGCCCGTGGGGTCAATCAGGTAGTTCTGCGGAATACCGCTCACGTAGTAGCTGCGTGCGGCCGCGTTTTCGAAGCCCTTCAGGTCCGAAACCTGGGTCCAGGGTAGTTTGTCGTCTTGGATGGCTTGGACCCACTTGGCGCGGTCTTTCTCGCTGTCTAGCGACACACCTACTACCTCGAAGTTGTGGCCCTTGTACCGGCTATAGGCCTTGACAACGGTCGGATTTTCCTCGCGGCAGGGACCGCACCAAGAGGCCCAGAAGTCAACCAGCACGTACTTGCCGCGGTAGTCGCGCAACGATACCGTTTTGCCCTCGGGAGTTTGCTGGGAGAAATCCGGGGCTTGGGCCCCAATGGCCACGGCTTTCAGGCCGCGTACCAGCTCCCCGTATGTTCGGCCTTGGGGGCTGTTTTTAAGCGTAGGGCTCAAGGCCTCGTACAGCGGACCCACCACGGTATACTGCGGCAGGTCTCGCATTTGCATATCTAGTAGTGCATGCAGGCTAACCCAAGAGGTAGGGTTGGCTTTGATAAAGGCATAATTGGCGGTGACATATTGCGTGGTCAACCCATCAAATTGACGTTTTACTTGCTCGTTGAAAGCCGGGTCCTGCCGCTGCTGTACCGTCGCTTTCTGCACGTCGGCCCCAAGGGCCTGAATGTGGGCAAGAATTGGCTTTGTCGACTCATTCAGCCGCGCATAATCCGTGTTGACAGGGCCGCCTTTTATGGTAGCGTGGGCCAATGAGTCGGGGCTGACAATTGATAGTGTGCCGGGCTCCAAAAATAGGTGGGCACGGTCTTTCATGGGATCAGATAAGCTCCCTAGACGACCCTTGGGCCGGAATATCAGGTCCGCCATGATAGGCGCGACGGTGGTCCCCTTCAGTTCAAACGTGCCATTTTTCAGCGTGGCCGAATCGGCTACTGCATTGTCCCGCAGCAGGTACACCTTGGCCGGGGCGTCGTGCTTGCCTAGGGTGCCTTTGACGGTAAAGTACGTTGTTGTTTGGGCGTTGGCTAGCCACGGTGTTATTAACAGGAAGCCAAGTAGGTGCTTGTGCATAGATAAGGGGCTAGTAGATATATTTCTCGGGCTTCCGTTTCCAGAAGCCGGCTTACGCAAGTAACAGATAATATCGTCTCTTTCAGCCGATAGTACCCACTACACAAGAAAGCCCCCACTAGCACTCTTCCTCGCCTACAAGCCGTACTCTTGAATCTTGCGGTATAGGGTTTTGGTACCGATACCAAGCTGGCGGGCCGCTTCCATCTTGTTGCCGCCGGTTTCGTGGAGCACCTGCCGGATCTGTTGTTTTTCTAGCGTGCGGAGGCTGCGGTCAGAAGCTGCATCGGTGGCCGGGGTAGCGGATAAATAGTGAAACTCCGCGGGTAGGTCATCCACAGTCAGTAGGTCGCTATCAGCCAGGATAGCGGCGCGCTCCAACACGTTCTTCAGCTCGCGCACGTTGCCCCGCCAGTCGTAGCGTTGGAGCTGGTGCAGTGCTTCCGGCTCCAGCCCGCGCAGGCGCTTGCGCAGGCGGGCCGCAAAGTACTGCAAGAAGTAGTCGGCCAGCGGAGCAATGTCTTCGCGCCGTTCATTGAGGCCCGGTACCAGCACCGTAAACACGGAAAGGCGGTAGTAGAGGTCGGGGCGGAAGTGGTGGGAGGCGGCTTCGAGCTTGAGGTTGCGGTTGGTGGC
>NZ_JZIR02000072.1:0-40385 GCF_000961955.2 Hymenobacter sp. AT01-02 | reverse complement strand
CACCGGTGCCCAGCGTTGTATTATTGGTGTTGCCAATGTTCGTCGTCTGCGTCGAGCCGTCGATAACCGTGTTGGCGTCCGTAATCGTCGGCAGCGCTGTTGCCAGGGTAATAGACGCTACCCCATTCGTCAGGCCGGAAGTCAAGCCAGTACGAATGCCTGGATCTGCACCACCATCCGGAATCATAAAGATGGATACTTCCTTACCAGCCGTTTGGCCTACCTGAGCTAAGCCAGCATTTGTCAGGGCATTGCTATTCAGAACAAACTGACGCAACGAGCCTTGCCCAGCATCATTGGTATTCGTAACAACGTCGAAATTGAAACCAAAATCAACGCCGGTAGATCCTGCGGCCGGTACCGTGAAGCGGCTGATAGATTGTGGCGTGAGGGTACCTGTCGTCAGGGCACTCAAGGTCTGACTGGTGGTGTTAGCACCAGCATCTTGCTTTTCAGGGGCTTCTCCTCCTACGCGGTCTGTAGCTCCGTTAGCAAAGGTCTGAACTGGCAATAGGCCAGCCACACTACCTGGCCGTACGGACGTGACGGTTGAGTTCACCACACGAACTGTATATGCCGCACTAGAAGCAACGCTGAATGAATAGGCACCGTTGGCATCCGTGGTAGTAGCCAAATAGAAGTTGCCATTGGCATCATATAGCTCTACTCGCGCACCCGCCCGGCGAATTGCTCCGCTAGTAAAGCCTGTGGCAGACGTATTAGCAGTTGAGTATGCACGGCCCGCACCACCACCATAGTTCACATCCTCAAACACAACACCGCTGAGGGTCGTTGGCGTAGCAACCGGAATTACATAGGTCGCGTTGGTTTGTGCCGTGCGGCCTACGTTGTCAGTTACTGTGTAAGTGAAGGACGCATTTCCAACGAAACCCGCAGTTGGGGTGTACGTCAGCAAATTCAACTGATTGGCGGGAATGGCTTGCCCAGCTACTACTGCTGTACCGTTGAATGATAGGGTTCCCGAGTTCGGCAGCGTAACGATGTTGTAGTAAGCAAGTGTGCCGTTACCATCAGCGTCAGTACCCAAAAGGTTGGACGAAAGCACAGTTGCGGCTGCCGTATTTGGCAGCGTTACGTTGGTAACATTGCTGACAGTAGGGGCATTGTCTGCTGAAGCAGGACCTGCGCACAAAGCTGCTGTAGGTACTACCTGCCGCGCCAAACCGGCAGCAGCGCTTGCGTATTCCCATTTCAGTGTATTGCCACCACCGTTTTCGGCGTACAGAATTAAGATATCGTGCAGGCCAGCGCTGAGAGTTACCGTTCCTGAAACCTCCACCAAGCTATGGTCGTTGCCGTTGTTGATGAGGGTATTGTCAGCGTTTGGCGCCGGAGCTATGGCGTTACCGTCTATCCACATATATGAGCCGTCGTCCGAGCTCAAGTAGAACGTGTAGCTACCAGCTACAGCAATGTTGAGACTCCCTCGGTAGCGGGCACTGAACGTGTTTGGGTCGGCCGTGGTGTTGGAGGCTGGCGGAACAATGTTGCCGAATCCGCTACCGCTGAAATCCAGCAGGGGGTCGATGCGACGTACAGAGGGAGTACGCTGGAAAAAAGTAATAGCCGTGGCTACGTAGTTATTCCCTGGGTTGTAAAACACACCAGGGTAATACTCAGCAGTCAGACCGTTGGAAGTCGTTGTGTTGGTAAGGTACGACGGTTGGCAGCTCGGTACGCTCTGCACAGTCGTAACGTTGGCATTAGCCGCCGAACCGTTATTGTTAGTGGGCGTTGCATCAAATGTGATGGACGTGCTAGCTGCTTTACCAGTTACGCTACCCGAGTTAGGCATCGTGAAAGTAACAGCATTAGTCGCATTAGCACCAGATGCCAAAGTAGTAGCAGCAAACGTAACTACCCCCGAGGTAGCGTCGTAAGTTGCGCCAGCAGGTAGGGTTACGTTGGCAGCCGCTAGGCCCGGGTTGAGTTGCAGCGTAGGCCGGATGTCTGTGGCAACATCTACCCCCGTATTCGTGGTAGTGGCCGTGTATATCACTCGGTTGCCGGCTGCTGCGGCTGTCGGGCCGCTAACGGTTGTTGTTACATCAGCCTGAGCGCACCAGCTAAAGCCCGTGAAAATAATTACCTGAGAGCCGGGGTCAGCTTGGGTTGTTTGTCCGTTTTTATACGTTACAACGACCTTGGTTACTGCTTCTGGAAACGTGATGGTGGTTGTACCATCAATGGATTGGTTATTGCCAGTACCAGTAATAATATTATTCCCACTGTATGTGTTTGTACTGTTGGCATTTAAGGTAATATCAGCAGCACTCAGGGTGATGATAGAGTTATCCGCTCGGTAGCCGTCCACTTGAACTACGTCAGTCCAGCCGCTATTGCTTGCAGTGCCTGCGACCCGGTCAATGTCGTTGATACTAAAGGAAAACCCAGTAACAGCGCGGTTTAAGCTGAATGTAGTAGTTACATAGTTTGGTGTGGTGGCAACTGGAGTAGTACCATTGGCACTATAGTTCACAGTCCAAGCTAACGACCTAGTCCCTAAATCATCCGTTGTAGCCAGAGTTGACTGTGCCTGATCTACGTTCGACAGGTAGCTAGAGGTAATAGTCGTACCCTCAGTGGTAAGCGTACGGCTGACTTTCCAGTCCTCCCCTAAAGTACGTCCTGTAAAATCGGCCGTGTTTATGTCTTGACACGTTCTGGCAGCTACGCGGTTGGCTGTTTGCCGAACAGTTTGCCGGTCAGCCGATGAACCGACAAGATCCCGTGTTGGCGTGTTCTGGGCTTTAGCACCAGTTATTCCCAACGGCACCAGACCCGCCAGCCACACTGTGAGTCGTAAGAGTGTTTTCATATGGTGAATGAGGTATGTGACGTATTGACTGTAAACGGAAGAGGGTTTTTACACCTCAAAGCTATTTCCACCTTATAAATGCGGGGTTCGTTTTCGGTAAACCGAGCTCTAGCCTCGCTAAAGGCTCGTATTTCCGGGTGTAAAGGACTTGTGTTATTCTTCTATTCCCAGGATAATTCCGAGATTCAACGAACTACGAAATGTACCAACCTTCTGGATTTGATACAGTACAAAAGCACAGAAAGCCCCGCTATAAGCGGGGCTTTCTGTGCTTTTGTACTAGGTAAGCTACTTGCTTTAATATGTCTTGGCGCGCCCACTCGTAGCCACCAACTGGCCTACTTCCTCATTAAAGCCTTGCGCACTGCACAGGTCTTCCAGATTGAGGTGCAGGCGATACTTCCAGAAGTGGGTGGGGTTGGCAGGCACGTTGATTTGCTCAGCAAACGGATCCTGCCGGCGCAGTTGTCCGTCCATTGCCAGCAGGTCTTGCAGGGGGAAGATGGCCCACATAGCGGGAGAATACAGGTGCTGCACCGTAATCTCACGCGCTACCCACGGCTCGCAGTACTGCGGAGCTTGCTCGCCGTAGTGGCCCAAGGTATTCTCGAAGAAGCGTTGGGTTTGCTCCCAGTCTTCCTCCCACCAACCGCGCACGGTGCTCATATCGTGGGAGCCAGGCTTACTACGGAGAGGTAGGGCGCCGTACCAGGGTGGCCAAACTCGGTGGCAGGGTTGGAAGGCATGCGCTGAATGTTGAGGCCTAGAATACCAAGCGCCTTCATAACTCCGGGTACTGAGGCGGGCACCATACCTAAGTCTTCCCCGCAGATTAGCATGTCGGTGGCGTAGCGTACGGGCGGCAGCTTCACCAGGCCCTGCTGGCGCCAGAACTCCTCATGCCGACGGTAGAAAAAGTCCACGTACAGATCCTGCAGACGGCCGCGAGTGTGCTCGTCCAACTCCTGGAACGACTGGCTTAACGGCAGCGTGATACGGGGGTGATAGAAGTCGGGCTGCTGATCATCGGGCACGAACAGCACTTCGTTTACTAGCTTATACAGGCCGGTACGTAACCAACGGTAGTGGTCGGCATTGCTGGGGTCCTGCGCAATTTTTTCCTCGAAGACGCGCTCAATCTGGCGCTGGGTGCGCACAAAGTCCTTGAGGCGAATAGCGCCGTGCCAGTCTGCATCCTCCATGAACTCGTCGAACACCGGCTGCGCTTGGCCGTGGAAAATGCGTTGCAGCATGTGCCAGCGGATGTAAGGCTCTACTAAGCGGCCATAATCAAACCAGCCAATGCGCTGCTCAATTTCATGCTGGTGCAGGGGTAGAGCAGGCGAGAAGTGCCCGAGCAATCCTTCCACGGAATGGCCTGGAATTTCCCAGATGCGGAAGAAGCCTAAGATGTGGTCGATGCGCAGGGCATCGAAGTAGCGCGCTAGGGTGCCCATGCGCTGCTTCCACCACGCGTAGCCATCTTCGGCCATACGCTCCCAGTTATAGGTAGGAAAGCGCCAGTTCTGGCCCGTTACCGAGAAGTCATCGGGGGGGGCACCGGCTTGCTGGTGCATGTGGTACAGCTCGGGCTGGGTCCAGGCATCTACGGAGTGACGGTAGATACCAATGGGTAAGTCGCCTTTCACTACTACGCCGTGCTGACGGGCGTAGTTTACTGCCTCACGCAGCTGCTTATCGAGGTGGAACTGGGTGAAGAAGTGCACGCCAAACTCATCGAAGTCTGGGCCGTCTTCACGCGTAAGCTCGGCTACCTGCGCTGGCGTGCGGAACTCCTCGGGCCACTGGCTGAAGTCGGCCGTGCCAAACCGGTCGCGCAGGGCCGAGAAGGCGGCATACGGAGCCAGCCAAGAGGCCTGCTCCACCCTAAACGCTTGAAACTCGGGGTCGGCCAGGAACTTCGCTTTCTCCTGCTGGTACAGCAGCTTCACGAACTTCCACTTCGCATTCATCACCGGCTCATAGTCTACGAAGTCCTTGGCGTTGAACTCTTCGCGGAGCTGCTCTATTTCCTGACGCGCAGCCGAATCTTGCAATGGCGCAATGGCATCGAGACTCAGGTACTGCGGGTGCAGGGCAAACACCGAAATAGCTGCGTAGGGGTAGCTGTCTACCCACGTGTGCGTGGCTACTGTGTCATTGATAGGCAGCACTTGCACCAGCTTCAGGCCGGTGGCTACCGCCCAGTCTACTAACAGCTTGAGGTCAGGAAACTCGCCCACGCCCAAGCCATTGCGGCTGCGCAGAGCAAACACGGGCAGGGCTACCCCCGCACCACGCCAAGGGCCGGTAGGATAGGCAAACCGATCATCGGCCTTCACGCGTAGCAGGGGCTGCTGGCCACCCAGCGGTAGATGAATCGGTCGTCGCCGGCTTCCAGGTACAGAATCTTCTGCTCCCGCGGCTCCCATATACCATATTTATATTGAGCTGTTTGCTCTGGGTGAGCCAGGGCTACCTCCGCTACCCAGGTAGGGTAGTCAGCGTCAGACAGCACCAAGGCCTTCGTGGCATCCCAGGCGCCCAGGGCCGGATCGGAGCCGAGCACGCAAATCTGGTGGTCGGAGTCTACGCGCGGGGCCGAGAGCTGAAAGCGCACCACAGAACTACCCACGGGAGCGGCCGATGGGGTAGCAGGCGCAGGGGCCGCCGCGGGCCGTCGCATCAGGCGCGGGTAAACGCGGCCGTGTGCAGCTCGTTTTCGGGTTCGGCGGGGGCACGCCAGAAATCTTCCAGCACAATGCGCTCATACTGGCCGGGCGCGTAAGCCACGCTCCGGTTGGGCCCACTCCCAGTGCTTACCGCCGTCCTGGTCGTCTAGCAGAATGTACTTATAGTCTACTGTGCCAGCTTGGTCTTCGGGGAGGTCAATCTCCTGGCTCCAGATGCCATACTCAGGTTGATAATGGAGGCTGAGCGCTTGATCGAGATTCCACTGGCCCAGGCTGGGGAGAGAACCACACACAACAAGGCGCTGGCCCCAGGCAGTGCGAAAGGGCAGAGTAAAACGAAGGGTCATTGGGGGGTTACTTCGGGGATTGGGGCGGAAAGATACTAGGATAGGTTGGCAGGGTAGATACCGGGCAATAAAATCCTTCCGTAGGCGTACAATCTCTTATCCGCGAAGTGCAACCCATCGGCCTTTTGTCGTGCTTGGTGGATAAGGCTGCCCAGTTGGTAGATCTTTTAGCCCTTTTCATCTGCCCCACTACGCACACTGAGCCAACCTACAGGCCAGTTTTCCCGTTGGTTGAGGCAGAAATCTTCCCTTTGTTGCGCTATCAGTACTTTGACACCTGCCGTCCGCCGTATTCTCTATGCCCTACTTGGGCTATTGTTGTTAATCGTCCTGCTTGTGGGTGGGGTGGTGCTGTTTCTGCAGTTTCCGGCAGGCCAGGATTTCGTAGCCCGCAAAGCCGAAAGTTATCTACGGGATAAGCTTAAGACTGATGTACGAATCGCCAAATTTCGTACAGACTTTAAGCACGGCATCAGCCTAGATGGCGTCTACATTGAAGACCAGCAAGGTGATACCCTACTGTCTGTGGGGCACTTGGGCGTAGACCTCGACATTTGGGCCCTTACCAAGTCGCAGATCAACTTACAGAGCTTGGAGCTCAATGATGGCCGCCTCGCCATTTCGCGCACCGAGCCCGACAGCATATCGAATTACGACTTCATTGTACATGCTTTTGATACTGGCGACACAACCACTGTGGCCACTACCCCTGCCGACACAACAGGCTCGGGCTTTAGGTACAACATCGGCGACCTGCGCCTGACTAACATCCTGCTTACATATAACGACCAAGTGGACGGCATGAACGTGCGCACGCGGGTAGGCGAGCTGGCTGTCAACATGGACGAGGTAGACGTGGATGGCTCTACGTACCGGGTAGATCAGGCGGCGTTGCGCAACACGGGCATCAACATTGTGCAAACCAAGGTGCCGCCAGATACTCCCGAGGACACGGCGGCTCTGAAGCTGGAGTTTGGTTTGAACCGGGCCTTACTCAACAACGTCAGCCTCACGTACAAAAACGACCCATCGGCCCAGTTTATCAGCACTCGTATTGGGGAAGCCGACGTAACGGCCGATAACATTGACTTGGTTAACAGCCGGGTGGCCCTGAACACCTTGAAACTGCGCAATACCAGCATTGCCTACGCTCAAAACGAGGAAGTGCCGGTAGAGCAACGCGTAGTAAACCCCGCCGAGGCGGTGCGCGACCTAAACGCCTCCGTGGAAAATGCCACCGGCCAGGAAGCCAGTTGGGTAGTGACGTTGAAGCAGTCGGACATCAACGGTGTAGACGTAGCCTTCGACAACTTTAATGAGCCCCGGCAGAAAACCAAAATCCGGGGTATGGACTATAACCACCTGAAGTTCAACAACCTGATTCTAAACACTGAGAATCTGCGCTATTCGGCCGACAGCACAACTGGCCGAATTACTCAGCTAGCAGGTCAGGAACAGAGTGGGTTTGCCATTACGCGCGCCGCAGCTAGCCTGCACTACGATGACCACCGCATTCAACTCAACGACCTAGACCTAGTGACGCCGCACAGCCACCTGAAGCGGCGCATTGGCATTGGCTACAAAGACCTGGCGGGCATTGCCGACGACCTGCCCAACCTAAAGCTGAACGGCGACTTGCGCGAAGCCCGCCTGGGCTTCCGCGACGTGCTGTACATCACCCCTACTCTTATTGATACACCGCCTTTCAGCAGTGGCCCCAACCAGTCCTTCCTGATTACAGGCTTGGTAACCGGACGCTTGGGCGACTTGCGCGTGCAGAACCTCGACTTTGTAGGCTTCCGCAATACCATTGTGCGCGGTGGGGGCCGCATTCAGGGCCTACCCAACACCGACGACCGACTGGTGCTCGACTTGAACTTGGGCTACGTACGCACCACGGAGGCGGATATGCGCAGCCTGTTGCCCGCCGGTACCTTACCAGAGCTAGCCATCAACCCCAACGCCCCTATGACTATGAGCGGGCAAGTGAAGGGGCGCATCAGCAACCTAGCCCTGCAAAATATCAACTTCCAGGGCCTCACAGGTACCCGCATTCGTACTAGTGGCCGCCTCCAAGGATTGCCGAACACGGACCGCCGCCTCTACGCCGACTTCAACATTCAGGAGTTCACGTCTACTGCTGCCGATATCAAGGGTGTGCTACCGGCCGGCACCCTCCCGGCTGGCTACAGCCTCCCCCCTCGCCTGTCCGTGACGGGTACCTTCCGGGGCCGCCCCACCGCGCTGGTTTTCGATACCGACTTGCGCGCTACCACCACCTACGGCAACCTAGCCGCCAAAGTGAATGTAGGCGAAGGGCCTGCTGGGCAGGAGCCCGTACGTGCTACGTTTAGCACCCAAGGCCTTGACGTGGGCAAGTTTATGGGCGACCCGACTATTGGGAAAGTGACGGCTAATGGCACGCTGACCGGCCGGGGTGGCCTTGACCCCAACTTGCTCCGCGGCACCCTCACGGCCAACGTACAGCAGGCTACTTATAACAACTACACCTACCGCGGTATCAAAGCCAATGTGGACATTGACCGGAACCGCTACGTAGTGAATGCCAGCAGCAAAGACGACCCCAACCTTAACCTAGATTTGCTGGCTACCATTGACTTGCGCAACGCCGCCAACCCGAGCTACACCGTGGACCGTCTTAACCTGCGCGGGGCCAACCTAACGGCCCTGGGCTTCTATACCGGCGGCGACTTACGCGTGCAAGGCGACCTCACGGCTAACCTTAGCGGCTCCGACCTGAACTCCTTGAACGGCACGTTTGGCGGCAGCCGCATTGTTATCGTCAATAACAACCAGCCCTTCGCCCTCGACTCGGTGAGTGGGCGTATTGTGCAGCGCACGGGCCGCACGGAGGTAGACTTCGCTTCCAGCGTGGCCGACCTAACCTTGCGCGGTAATACTCGGCTCGGTGATATTGCGACGGAGCTGCAGCGCCACATTGATCGGTACTTCGATTTGCCTGGCGTGCAATACCGGCCTAGCAACGAGTACCGGCAGTTCAACTTCGTGGCCAACCTAAAACAGCCGCGCCTGCTGCAACAACTGGTACCCGACCTGAAGCAGCTTACACCCTTCAAGCTGACGGGCTCTTACGACAGCCGCGCTGCCGACCTGCGCCTGAACACTCGCGTGGGACGCATTGTATACATGGGCTACGCCCTGGACTCCTTGAAGCTGGCTGTGCAGTCTGACCCACAGAAGCTGGACTACGCGTTGGGGCTACGTCAGATCAGCCAAGACACCACGTTGCGCCTGCCTAACCCTACCCTCTCGGGTAGCATTGCCAACAACCAGGTAGGCACCCACCTGCGCATTGCCGAAAACGACAGCACCACCATGCTCGACTTGGCCGGTGCGCTGCAAGTAATCAACCAAGGAGCGGCTTACGTCTTCAGCTTCGACCCCAAGCTGGTGCTCAACGACCAACAGTGGAGTGTGCAGCCCAACAACCGGCTACAGTACACCATGAATACTGGGGCCATCCGGGCTGAAAACGTGCGTCTGAGCCAGGGCAATCAGCTTATTGAGCTGCAAACCCTAGCCGGCGCCGACTACCCCCTGCAAGCCCGTCTTTCCAACCTCGACCTGAACACCTTGGCCAAGGCCGGCGGCCTCCAAGATTCGCTAGTGGGAGGCACACTCAACGGGCAGGCCGTGGTAAGAGCTATTGGGCAGCCGCGCATGGCCTTCACCGCCGACGCTACCCTAGGCAGCTTTGCCTACAATAAGTCGGTAATCGGCGACCTGCGCCTGCAAGCTACCAACCCGAGTACCGATCGGTACAATGTGAATGCCACCCTCACCGGGGGGCCAAACAATAACAACGTACAAGTAACCGGCAATTACTTTACTAGTGGCGCCTTGGATATGCAAGCCAACATTCAGCGCTTCAACCTGAATACGGCCGAGCCATTCTCGGCAGGGCAACTGCAGCAAACCAGCGGCTACCTCACGGGTGAGCTTGCCATACGCGGTACTACCAGCGCACCGCAAATTCGGGGCACCGTGACTACCAACGAGGCGGGCTTTACGCTCACGCAACTGGGTGCGCCATTTACCTTGCCGAATGAGAGCTTGGTGTTTGATGAGCGGGGCATCAAGTTCGATGACTTCACCATCCTGGACTCCCTGCGCAACGAAGCGGTAGTAAACGGCTACGTGCTCACCCGAGACTACGTGACGGACTACCGCTTCCAGCTGCGGGCCGTAACGGAGAACTTTATTGCGGTGCAGAGCACCCAGCGCGAAAACCCCTTGTTCTGGGGTAAGCTCATCGTAGACTCCGACACCCGCATTAGTGGCGACCTAAACTTGCCCCGCGTGCGCACAACGGCTAGCGTTGATGATGGCTCTAACTTGTTTCTGGCCGTGCCCAATGACGAAGCCGACAAGGTGAGCAGCGACGGTATTGTTGAGTTCGTGGACAAGAGCGCCCCGCTCGATACGATGCTGACCCGCCAGCTGGCCATTGACTCGGCGCGTACGGCCGCGGGCTTCGATATTGCCGCTACCATCACCGTCACCGATGAAACACCCTTCACCATCATCATTGATGAAGCTTCCGGCGACAACCTGAAGGTGCGGGCCAACGGTACGCTCAGCACGGCCATCGACCCGGTGGGTAGCATCACGCTCAGTGGCCGCCTCGACGTGACCAGCGGCAGCTACCACATGTCGCTCTACGACCTCACGGAGCGCGACTTTACCATTGCCAAGGGCAGCAACATCGTATGGTCGGGCGACCCATACAACGCCCAGGCCAACGTATCGGCTATCTACAGTGTGCGAGCGGCTCCTTCCGAGTTGTTGTCGGGCCAGGGCCTGAGCGACGAGACGCTGAAATCAACGGCTCGCAACCAGCTACCCTTCAATGTATTCCTGAACGTGACGGGTGAGTTGCTAAAGCCAGTCATCAGCTTTGATATTCGTCTGCCTGAGGATTCGCGCACAGAATTGCGCACCCAAATTGAAAACCGCCTCGCCCAACTGCGCCAGCCCAGCCAGACTGATGCGCTCAACAAGCAGGTGTTCTCCCTGCTGGTGCTCAACCGCTTCTTGGCCGATAACCCCTTCGATAGCAGTAGTGGTAGCATTGTGGCCGACCAACTGCGCGGTAGTGCCAGTCAGGTACTCACTCAGCAGCTCAACAACCTCACGGGCAGCTACCTCTCCAACCTAGGGGTAGAGCTAGGCGTGAACTCTCAGGCCGACTACTCATCTGGCTCGGAGAAAACCCGTACCGACCTGAACGTGGCCGTGCGCCGCCAGCTGTTCAACGACCGGGTGACGGTGCGCCTGGGTACCGACGTGCCCCTGGCCGGCGGCAACCAAGCCTCGAATGGTCAGCAGAGCGTGAGTAGCTTTGCCGGCGACGTGAGCGTGGAATACGACGTGCTCGCCAACGGCCGCCTACGCCTGCGCGCTTACCGCAATAACGCCTACGGCGACATCGACGGGCAGTATGTGCGCAACGGGGCATCCCTGATTTTCCAGCGCGACTACCAGAACCTGGCCGACCTGTTTAAGGGTATCGACAAGGACGTAAAGCAAGCCAATAAGGAAACCCGTAAGCGCCAAAAGCAGGAAGACAAGGCCGCTAAAGACTCGGTGCAAACCGTAGCCACCGACCCTCGCCGTGATTCGTCGCGGGTGGCGCCCCGCCGCACGACCACCAGCCGCTAACCGCTTTCCTAAGCCCTCGATATTTACCTGATACTTGCCACCTGTGCTTTCAACTGCTTTTTTCTCGCTCTCCACTACTCCGTTCCGCTCTCACCGAGTGGCCGGCGCCCTACTGCTTGGGCTGCTAGCTAGCTGTAGTGGCACTAAGTTTATCCCGGAGGCTCCAAGCTCTACACGGGCAGCACCGTAAAGCTAGTGTCGAACACCAAGGAGAAGCTGCCCAACGAAGCAACGGTACAGGCAGACTTGGAAGCCGTAATTACGCCTAAGCCCAACAGCTCCATCCTGGGGTTGCGGCCTAAGCTCTACTTCTGGCACATGGGCGAAGGCAAAACCAAGGGCCTGGGGCACTGGCTAGCCGACAAGTACGGCGAAGAGCCTGTGCTCTTGAGCACGGTAGACACTAGCCGGGTGCAGGGCCTAATGGTGAACCGTCTCAACAACGACGGCTACTTTCAGCCGGTAGTGCACAGCAAAGTAGTGGTGAAGGACCGCACGGCTTCCGTAGATTACACGGCCCGCGTAAACCGGCCCTACACCATCAAGGAAATTCACTTCCCAGAACGCGACACCCTACTGGACCGCGACATTCGCTCAACCCAGGCGGGCACCCTGCTCAAAGAAGGCGACATCTACAATCTGCAAACCTTCGTGAATGAGCGCACGCGCATTGATGCGGCCCTTAAAAACAAAGGCTACTACTACTTCGCACCCGATTACCTGCTATTTCAAGTAGATAGCACCCTCAATAATCAGGTGAACGTGTACCTGAAAGTGAAGGCTAGTATTCCGAAGCGGGCTGCCCAGCCCTACGTGCTTAACCGGGTGACGCTGAATACGGACTACACCCTCAACGACACGACCCTGAACAAGACGCCTATGATGTTCCGGGGCTACCGCTACTACCCAGACGAATCGATGTTTAAGGCCAAGGCCATAACCAATGCCGTGTTCCTGTACCCCGACAGCCTCTACCGACGCCGCCGCAGCGACCAAACCCTGAGCCGCCTCATGAGCCTGGGCACGTTCCGGTACGTAGACATGCAGTTCCGCCCCGCTCGCAACGTCCCCGACTCGGCAGAATATGGGCACCTGAACGCCATTGTGCGCATGACGCAGGTACCCAAGAAGTCTATTCGGGCGGAGCTGCAAATGAATACCTCCAACATCTTCACCGGCCCGGCCTTTGTGGTACAATACCGCAACCGGTCGGCGCTGCGCGGAGCCGAGCAGTTGCTTGTTAATGCCAACGCTTCCTTTGAAACGGGTAAGGGTGCCCTGTCCGGCGTTACATCTACCCAGTATGGCCTTGATGCCCAACTGCTGGTGCCGCGCCTGATTACGCCCCCTTTCAACATCCGGCTGGTCAACTCCGACTTCCAGCCCCGCACCTTCTTTGAGGCGGGCTATAAGCTGGTTTCGCGCACACAGTATTTCCGGGAGGACATTTTCAACCTGGGCTACGGCTACACCTGGAAAACCAAGATTACCAACGAGCAACGCTTCCAGCCTATCGACTTACAGTACCTGCGCCTCAGCAACACGCAGGATGTTTTCGAGCAACTTCTGCAAGAGCGTCCCTTCCTGCGTCAGAGCTTCCGCCAGCAGTTTATTCTGGGTAGCGGCTATACTTACACCTACAACCAGCAGGTACTAGAGCAGCGCCGCAACCAAATCTATTTCAGCGGCGGCTTGCAGCTTTCCGGCAACCTGGCCTACCTGCTGCAAAACTTAAGCGGAGTTAGCAAAACCACCAACGATGACGGCACCCGGGCATACAGCCTCTTCGGGCAGCAGTACTCGCAGTACACGCAAGTAAACCTGGAATTCCGTAATTACTACCGGACTTCCTCCAACCCTACCAGCGGCAACAAGATTGCTACCCGCCTGCTGATTGGGGCGGGCGTACCCTACCTGAACTCCAGCACCATGCCCTACCTGAAGCAGTACGGCATTGGCGGCCCCAACAGCGTACGGGCCTTCAACGCCCGCGGCATTGGGCCAGGCACCTACCGCCCTACCGATGCGCAGAATGAGTCGAACAGTGGCTTTTACGACCAGGTTGGTGACATTCGGATAGAAGCCAACGCAGAATACCGCCAAGACTTGTTCCCGTATGTGAAAGGCGCCCTGTTTGTGGATGCTGGCAACGTGTGGCTAGTGAATGGCGACCCAAGCCGCCCCACGTACGACGAAAACGGCAACGCCGATGGGGAGAACGGTCAGTTCAAGTTCAATACCTTTCTGAAGCAGTTGGCCATCGGGGCGGGGGCGGGTATCCGCATCGACGTGCAGTTCTTCGTGATTCGTCTGGATGCGGCCTATCCGCTGGTGTACCCCTACAAGAACAGCACCTTTACGGTACCCAGCACCACTGTTCCGGGACAACTCGACAACATCCGTGCAAACGAAACCGGCTACAAAGCCATCAAGCTGAATATCGGTATTGGCTACCCCTTCTAAGGCCGATGTAGCCGAACTACTCATACAAAGAAAAAGCCCGACCGGAAATGGTCGGGCTTTTCTTTGTATGAGTAGTTCGGCTACTGTACTAGGCTTCAGCACCCACGCGAAGCTCAACGGGGGCTCCTACGGTTTTGCGGGTGGCCTCCACCGTTACTACCACGTACTTTGAGGTGGGCGTATTGCTGGTTTTCGCAACGCTACCTACCGGCACAAGGGGGTTCGCCTCGGGGAAGTAGGCGGCCACGTTGCCCTTCGGAATATCGTAGGGAATAGCAATAAATTTCTCTACCGTGCGCTTCTCGCCTTTGTAGTGGCTGGTGATGTCGATAAGGTCCTTGGCGTTCAGGCCCCGCTCGGCAATGTCTTGCGGGTTCATGAACAACACACGACGCTCATTGTGCACGCCCCGGTACCGGTCGTTGTAGTCGTAAATGGTTGTGTTGAACTGGTCGTGGCTGCGCACTGTCATCAGGATCAACTGGTCGGGCTCGTTCACGTACTTTTCCAGCTCGGTAGTAGTGAAGTTGGCCATCCCATTTTTGGTAGTGAACTTCCGTTCGCGCGGGCCATTGGGCAGGTAGAATCCACCGGCGCGGCGTAGCTTCTCGTTGAAGTTCTCGAAGCCCGGAATTACCCGGCTGATATGGTCGCGGATGACGTCGTAGTTCTCCGTCATGGCTACCCAGTCAGCAATGTTGATCTTGTTGCCCAGGGTAGCAATGGCTACTCCGGCCAAGATGGCTACCTCGCTCATCATCTGCCCAGCCAAGGGGACCAGCACGCCTTTATTCTGGCTTACTACCCCCATGGAGTTCTCGCAGGAAGTCATCTGCTGCCCCGATTTCTGCATGTCGATATCGGCGTGGGTAAAGCAGGGTAGCAGCAGGCTGGTTTCGCCGGTGGTCAGGTGGCCGCGGTTGAGCTTGGTGCCTACGAACACCGTGAGCTTCTGCTTGCGCATGCCTTCAGCAATGACTTCGGTATCGGGGCCGGCCGCCAGCAGGTTGCCACCCAAGCTAAAGAATACCTTGGTCTTGCCCTTGTACATGGCCTTGATAGCCTCCACCGTGTCGTAACCGTGCTCATACGGTGGCTTGAAGTTGAACTCCTTTGCCAAGGAGTCCTGAAACTCTTTGGTAGGTTGTTCCCAAACCCCCATGGTCCGGTCGCCTTGCACGTTAGAGTGGCCGCGCACCGGGCAAGTTCCCGCACCCGGCTTGCCAATGGCGCCCTTCATGAGTTGTAGGTTTACAATCTCCTGTATGGTTTGCACCCCCTGGCGCTGCTGAGTTACGCCCATAGCCCAGCAGGTTATAATTTTCTGCTTAGTGGCCAGCATATTGGCTGCCTCTAGCAACTGGGCCCGCGTAATACCGCTCAGCTCCTCAATATCTTCCCAGGAAGTATTGCGGATATTCTGCTCGAACGACTCGAAGCCCGTGGTATACTTCTCGATGAAGGGCCGGTCTACCACCTGACCGGGATTCATGTCTTCAGCCTCAAACAAGTGCTTCATGATGCCGCGCAGCAGCGCCATATCCCCATCTACCCGCACTTGCAGGAATAGGTCGGTAATCTGCGTGCCGTCGCCCAGCAGAGCGCCCAGCGCCCGGAAGGGGTTCATGAAGTCCTGGGGATTTTTGAAGTGCAGCAGGCCGGCTTCTGGCAACGGGTTCACCGCAATAATCTTGGCTCCGTTGCGCTTGGCCTTTTGCAGGGCCGTGAGCATGCGTGGGTGGTTGGTGCCGGGGTTCTGCCCAATAATGAGGATTACTTCAGCTTCGTGGATGTCATTGAGCGTTACGGAGCCTTTGCCTAGGCCCAGGGTAGGGCTAAGGGCGGCGCCGCTGCTTTCGTGACACATGTTAGAGCAATCGGGCAGGTTGTTGGTACCCAACATCTTGGCAAAGAGCTGGAACAAAAACGCCGGCTCATTTGGCACTTTGCCCGAGGTGTAGAACAGAGCCTCATCCGGCGAGGCCAGGGAGTTCAGGTTATCAGCAACAATCTGAAACGCCTCCGACCACTCAATGGGTGAATAATGATTGTCGCCGGGGCGTTTCACCATGGGATGAGTTAGGCGGCCCGCATTATTCTGGTCGCGGTCCGTCATGCGCGACAGTTGGGCCAGGCTGTGCTTAGCAAAGAATTCCGGGCCGGCGGCTTTATCGTCGGCATCGGAGGCAGTAGCCTTGGCGCCGTTCTCGCAGAACTCGGCCACGGAGCGGTGGTCGTCGGGGTCGGGCCAGGCGCAAGACGAGCAGTCGAACCCGTCCTTCTGGTTCATTTTCAACAGGCCCTTGGTGCCACGGGTAAGGCCCGCTTCGCCCCAGTTGAACTCCATTGACTTGATAACGGCCGTTACGCCGGCGGCTACTTTCGCGCGCTCCTCCAACTTCAGGCCAGTAAATCCCTCTGGTGGCTGAGCCAAAATTGAGTGATGGTACTTAGCGTTGGCCACGTCGGGAGCGGGTATTACGGTTTGGTCCCGGTCGTGCTGCGGGTCGGGGCGGTAGTGGTCATTGGTTGGGGCAGTACCTTGGTCAGGCCGTTCGCCACTCTTGGGCGCATTCTCGGCCTTTTGCTCTTCAGTTTTGCCAGCCTTGCTGGGGTCGTTGATCGGGGAATCTTCCATGACAAACAGAACAGGTGGGAAAGGAAAAAGATAAGGAAACTCCGCTGTTTTTTGGCAACGGGCCTACCTTCTTCCCGGTGAAAATTTCTAAAACCAACTCACGTAAGCGAGCAAACCAACCGCCAACAGAAGCAGCATTTGATGATAGCCAGGTGAAGAGCCAGTTTGCCAGCACTCTAAGGCAACACCGCTTTACCTTGTGTTGGTTGCGTACTGCGGCATTCCACCTCAGCCAACGCCACCTGTACACCGCTCGCTACCAGTGTGTGTACTCCACAATACGTAGTATGTCAGACGCAGAAGTAACTGTGGAGGTTACGGAATTGGTCGTTATATCGTGACGTTGCCCAACGCTCAAGCACCTTGGCAGCAAGCCTACTAGCCCAAAGTAGCAAGACAACAAAAAGCCCGACTGTTTGCACAATCGGGCTTCTCTATTTGGGATTACTCCGGGTAAGCCTAAGCTGGCACTGCTACTCGGTCGGAAGTCGGAATTTGGGTACCAATGGGCAGCTCCACCGGAGCCACCGTCACAATCACAAACTTTGAGGTAGGCGTATTGCTCTTGTAGGCAACCGAGCCAATAGGCACCAGCACGTTGCCTTCGGGGAAGTACATGGCACAGTTGCCCTTCGGAATGTCGTAGGGAATGGCGATGAACTTCTCGGCGTGGCGCTCCTGGCCCGCAAAGTGGCTGGTAATATTTACCAAGCCTTTCTCTTTGATACCGCGCTCGGCCATGTCTTTCGGGTTTAAGAAGATAACGCGCCGCTCGTTATGCACACCCCGGTACCGGTCGTTGTAGTCGTATACCGTGGTGTTAAACTGATCATGCGAGCGAATGGTCATCATCACCAACTGGCCGGGCTCAAACACGTGCTTTTCCAACGGAGTGCTGGTGAAGTTGGCCTTGGCATTTTCGGTGGTGAAGTTCCGTTCGCGGGGGCCGTTGGGCAGGTAGAAGCCACCGGGGTGCCGCACTTTGGTGTTGAACTCCTCGAAACCCGGAATAGTACGGGCCACATAGTCGCGGATGAGGTCGTAGTTCTCGGTGCAACCCACCCAGTCTACGGTGCTGCGCTCACCCAGCGTAGCAATGGCGATGCCGCTCACAATGGCTACTTCGCTCAGCATTTGGTCAGAAATAGGCTCTAACACGCCTTTGCTCATGCTCACTACTCCCATGGAGTTCTCGCAGGTCATAAACTGCTGCCCAGACTTCTGCATATCAATGTCGATGCGGGTTTTGCAGGGCAGAATTAGAGCCATTTCGCCGTTTACCAAGTGGCCGCGGTTGAGCTTGGGCGTCACGTGCACCGAGAGGCGCAGCTTACGCATGCCTTCGGCCACAAATTCCGTGTCGGAACAGGCCGAGAGCAAGTTGCCCCCCAGGCCCATAAATACCTTCACGTGGCCATCATACAAGGCCTTCACCGCTTCTACTACATCGTAGCCGTACTCACGCGGAGAGGTAAAGTTGAACTCCTTGTCAAGCGAAGCCAGGAAGGTTTCGGTGGGCCGCTCCCAGATGCCCATGGTCCGGTCGCCCTGCACGTTGGAGTGGCCACGCACCGGGCACAAGCCGGCGCCGGGGATACCAATAGCACCTTTCATGAAGTGCATGTTCACTACCTCCTGAATGGTGTACACGCCATTCTTCTGCTGAGTAAGGCCCATTGCCCAGCAGGTAATGATTTTCTTGTGCTGTGCCACTAAGTTGGCGGCCTCCTGAATCTGGGCTTTCGTAACGCCGCTGGCTTCCTCAATATCGGCCCAGCTAGTATTGTTCAGAGTCTCCACCAGTTCGGGGTAGCCCGTGGTATACTCCTGAATAAAGCCTTGATCAAGGACCTGGCCGGGGTTCAGTGCTTCCGCCTCCAGCAAGCACTTCATCAACCCACGCATCACCAGTTGGTCGCTGTTGATGCGTACCTGCAAGTACACGTCCGTAATGGGGGTACCATCGCCCAGCAATACCCCTAGGGCCTTGATGGGGTTCATAAAGTCCTGCGGGTTCTTGAAGTGCAGCAGGCCCGCCTCATGCAGGGGGTTGATGCTGATGATCTTGGCTCCGTTGCGCTTGGCCTTTTGCAGGGCCGTGAGCATGCGCGGGTGGTTGGTGCCGGGGTTCTGCCCAATGATAAGGATTACCTCGGCCTCGTACATGTCGTTCAGGGTCACGGAGCCTTTGCCCAGGCCCGTTGTATTGCTCAGGGCGGCGCCGCTGCTCTCGTGGCACAGGTTGGAGCAGTCGGGCAAGTTGTTGGTGCCAAACTGCCGGACAAACAGCTGGTAGAGGTAGGCGGCTCATTCGGCACCTTGCCCGACGTATAGAAGATGGCTTCGTTAGGCGACTTCAGCGCGTTCAACTCATCGGCTACCAGCTGAAAAGCTTCAGGCCATTCAATGGGTGTGTAGTGAGTAGCCCCCGGCCGTAGCACCATGGGGTGGGTAATGCGGCCCGCATTATTCAGGTCGCGGTCCGTCATGCGCGACAAATCCGCGAGGCTGTGCTTGGCAAAGAAATCAGGCCCCACGGGGTCCGACTGAGCGTCGGAGGCAGTAGCCTTGGCGCCGTTCTCGCAGAACTCAGCACGGAGCGGTGGTCGTCGGGGTCGGGCCAGGCGCAAGACGAGCAGTCGAACCCGTCCTTCTGGTTTAGCTTAAGCAGGGCATGAGTACCACGCACGGGGCCATCTTCGCTAAACGCAAAGGCTCCCGACTTCAGTACTGCCGTTACGCCAGCCGCTACTTTTGCAGGCTTGCTCAGCTTAAGGCCCGTAAACTCTTCGGGGGGCTGGGCCAGAATGGGGTGCTTGTGCTTGGCACCTAGCGTATCAGGCGCCTCCATGGGCCGCTCGTCCATTGATTCCCGCTCGGGTGAGGTACTCCAGTTGTCGCTGGTAGGGGCGGCACCCTGATCGGGGCGCTCACCACTCTTCGGAACGTTGTTGCCAGCAGTTTGCTGATCTATTTTACCGGCCTGATTGGGGTCGTAAGCAGGAGATTTGTCCATAGCGCGGAGGGGAAGTAGCAGTGTGGGTGGTAGCCCAGCCCGTCAATGCAGACAGTCCAGGTCTTTTTCGATTAAGATTTTCAGGGGTTGATTCTCGGCTACCATGAGGGTAGCCGAAAGGCCATTTTGGTCAGTACTCGTCCAATGGTTGGCCAGCGTAGCAGGCACTTTCACAGTGAGGGCCCCGGCTCCGTAAGTGACGCGAAACTCCTCGGTTTCGGCGCGCTCTAAGGCGTAAGTCAGGCTGTCGGCGGCGGCAGGCCCAAGGGGTACCAGGGCGGCTACCCGCCCCACAGTAGCAAACTGCTCCACCTCTTCCGCCGACAGGCGGAGGCGCAACGAGTTGTCTTCAATGCGAAGTTTCATGAGAAGAAATGGTATGAGATTCAGACGCAGGTAACACGTCAGATGTTGCGGTGGCGCTTAGCGAAATGACCGGAAAATCAGTAAAATGCCCGCCCATGCTGCTGAAATAGACGAACCGATTTTACGGTTTTATTTGGAAGCAGAACTGTACTGTTGGCTCCATCCAGCGGGTTAGCTAGCAGTACACCTCCTCTTGCCCCGTATTCCCGTGTGATTTGTGGCAACGATACGCTCCTATTGGCTGCTATTCACCCTGAATAGCGAAGTCATTGCACTACTGTTGGCTAGTAGTAGGCTTGCGTGTTGCTGACACCCAGTGGATGGCAGTACTAGTCACTACCGTTTATTGGGGTGGAACCCTGGTAGCGGCGGCTTGCCTGATGAACGTGGCGTTGCTTTTTACAAGCTGCTTGCTGTTTGCGAAGCAGGTAGGGCGGCGGTTGCTGCTGCGGGCAGCACTTCCACTGGGCGGGCGGCTAGTGGCTGGCTACTTGGCAGCAGCCCTGGTTTGGGGTGCACTATGGTGGTAGGTGGCCGGAACAGAGCTGCCCCACTGGTGGTAACCGGCGCGTAACGAGACACTGGCTGCGCGCTATCAGTAACGGAATCTACTACTCCACTTCTTGCCCGGCAGACTGAAGCCGCCATTCGTGGCAGTAAACATTGTAGCGCCCCTGGCGGGCGAAGCCGCAAAGGGTCATCCCGAAATCGTTGGCGGCCTGTACTGCCAGGGAGCTGGGAGCCCCTACGGCAGCCAGCACCGGAATGCCCGCCACCGCTGCTTTCTGCACCAGCTCAAAAGAGGCGCGCCCGCTTACCAGCAGTACAGCATCGTGCAGGGGTAGCATTTCCTGGAAAAGGGCCGCGCCAATCACTTTGTCTAGGGCGTTATGACGGCCAACATCTTCGCGTAGCAACAGCAGCTCGCCGGCCGGTGAGAACAGCGCGGCCGCGTGCAAGCCGCCCGTTTGCTCAAACAAGGCCTGGGCCGCCCGCTGCCGCTCCGGTAGCTGATGGATTACGGCAGGGTCGATGTAGGGGCCGGCCGTGGGTAGCACCGGGCAAGCGGCCGCGTGCACCGCGTCGATGCTGGTTTTGCCGCAGACGCCACAGCTGCTGCTGGTGTAAAAGTGGCGCTCCAGGCGGGGCAGGTCGGGCGTGGCTGTGGGGGCTAGCTCGGCGCGCACCACATTTTCGCGCTCATCTTCCTTCTCTACATCAGGGCAGTAAATGACGCCGTGCAAATCCTGGCGGCCATGGATGATGCCTTCGGTAAGCAAAAAGCCCGCCGCCAACTCAAAGTCGTGGCCGGGGGTGCGCATGGTAATGGAAAGGGTGCGGTGCTCCCGCTCCCCAGTTGGCCCGTAGCCCACCCTGATTTCCAGAGGTTCTTCGGCGGCCAGCACGTCGGAGGCGGTAGTCATGGTAGTGCCCTGCACTTTATGCACAGTCACGTAATCGTAGCTGGTGGGCGGGAGAAAGACAGGAGCAGACATGGTGATACGTAACGGGGTGGGTCCTCACCCTGCAACGAGCACGGGGTAGGAAGTTGGCTGAAGTTGTATTGGAACCGCGCAGATCCTTACTCAAGCGGGGGTAGGCAGAACGCAGTGGTATATTCCTTTTAACCTTATGGGCGGGAAGTAAGTTTGAGCTAAGCAACCAGGGCCCACACGTGCCAAAGTAACGAGAGAAGCCTGCGGCTGAGTTACTATTTATCCGTACTCTGCCCCGGTTGTCAGCCCGGCACCTGTTATCTTGTGTACATGCTAACCTCCGAAGAACGTCAGATTTACCGCCGCCACTTGCAGCTACCTGAGATTGGCGAAGCTGGCCAACTCCGCCTAAAAAACGCCCGCGTACTAGTGGTGGGTGCGGGCGGACTAGGCTGCCCCATTTTACAATACCTAGCCGCGGCTGGCGTGGGCACCCTGGGCATTGCGGACGCAGATACAGTCGACCGTAGCAACCTGCAACGCCAGATTCTGTACGGCCCCGCCGACTTGGGCCAGCCCAAAGCTGAGGCAGCGGCCCGCGCCGTGAAGCGCATCAACCCTCTGGTGCACACGGAAGTTTTCCGCTGCCGAGCCACCCTAGGCAACGTGCGCGAGCTAGTCAGCAAGTACGATGTGGTAGTGGATGGCTCCGACAATTTCCCGACTCGCTACCTTCTCAACGACGCCTGCGTGAGCTTCAACCGCCCCCTGATTTCGGGCGCCATCTACAAGTTCGAGGGGCAGGTTTCAGTGTTCAACTACCAAGGTGGTCCTACCTACCGCTGCCTGTTCCCGCAGCCACCCTCGTCGGCGGAAGCGCCCAACTGTGACGCCACGGGTGTCCTGGGTGTGCTGCCCGGCCTAGTGGGTATGGCCCAGGCTACGGAAGCCCTCAAAGTCGTGCTAGGCATTGGCGAGGTACTATCAGGTAGGCTGTGGCTGTTTGATGCCCTCACTTTTCAAACCCGCACGCTCAAGTTTGCCCGCCAGCCTGAGCAAGCCGCCATCAACCTCACCAATGCCAACCCCCAAGACTACGCCGACTTGTGCGCGGTAGGCGTCACGAGCATTTCGGTGGCAGAGCTACAGCAGCAACTGGAGTCCGACTTTCCCCCGTTTCTACTGGATGTGCGCGAGGCCCACGAGTATGCCGCAGGCCACTTGCCGGGCGCTACCCTGCTTCCCCTGAGCAACCTCGACAAGGGCGTGGCCGCAGTTCCTAAGCAACACCCCGTAGTAGTGTACTGCCGCTCAGGTAGCCGCAGCGCCCAAGCCGTAGAGCGTCTCCAAACTCAGTACGGCTTTGCCAATCTGCTTAACCTAGATGGAGGCTTTCTGGCTTGGCAAGAAGCTCTCAACGTGGCGAATGCCCCGCATTCGCCGGCTTAATTAGCTGTCCCTCTTTTTCGTTCTTTTGATTATTTCCCATTGCCCCAATGCCGCTTACCGCCACACCGCCTTCTCGTCCGCGTATCCGATTTGACCGAAATGAGCTGGCTGGGGCCTTTGGCGATTTAGGCACCGACTTGCCACTGCTCATTGGCATCATTGCCGCCTCGGGCGTAGACAGTGCGGGCGTGCTGGTGATGTTTGGGGTGATGCAAATTTTCTCCGGGCTGTGGTACGGTATGCCCATGCCGGTGCAGCCGCTCAAGGCCTTTGCTGCCCTCGTCATTGCCCAAAAGATTCCTGGCAAGGTCATTTTTGGGGGTGGGCTGGCCATTGGGGTCAGCATGTTGGTGCTCTCAGTATCGGGGCTGATTGATAAGCTGGCTCAGCTAGTGCCCAAGCCCGTTATTCGGGGTATTCAGTTTGGACTGGCTTTACAGCTGGCTACGCTGGCCCTCAAGGAGTATGTGCCAGCCGATGGCCTGCCGGGCTACTGGCTGGCGGCCGCCGCCTTTTTAGTAACGGCGGTGCTGCTCGGCAACCGGCGCTGGCCGGCCGCGCTGGTAGTATTGGCCCTAGGCGTTGCCTATGGCCTAACGTTCAAGCTGGATTTGGCTACCGCGCATCGCACCGTGGGCCTGCACCTACCCGGCTGGCAGGCCCCTACCTGGGACAATATAAAGTACGGCGCTTTGCTGCTGGCTTTGCCCCAAATTCCGTTGTCGCTCGGCAATTCCGTGCTGGCTACAAAGCAGGTAGTAGAAGACTATTTTCCTGATCGGCGGCTGTCGGTGCGGCAAATCAGCTTCACCTACGGCCTCATGAATCTTGTAAATCCCTTCCTGGGTGGCTTTCCGGTGTGCCACGGCTCGGGCGGCATGGTAGGCCACTACACATTCGGCGGGCGCACGGGCGGTTCGGTGGTGCTCTACGGGGGGCTGTTTCTAATACTAGGGCTATTTTTTAGCCAAGGCTTTCAACAAGTGGTGCAAATTTTTCCGCTGCCCCTGCTGGGAGTTCTGCTGCTGTTTGAGGCCCTTACCCTAGCCACCCTACTCCGCGACATCAGCACCTCTCGTCCCGATCTGCTGCTGGCCCTGCTAGTGGGGCTACTATGTAGCGGATTGCCGCCCTACGGCTACCTTATTGGCTTGGTAGTGGGCACGGCGCTTTACTACGCCATGCAGCGCGGCTGGGTAGGGCTGGGCAAGTAGTGCTTCCATTTCTGAGTTATTACTGCCCCAGACTTGGTTAGTCCGGCTGCGAAGGCACGTACTCGCGGCAGGCACTTCGCCATTGCGGCGGTTGATGCGATACATCACCGACAGCACTAGGTTGTTTTTGGTGGCCGTTGTTTGGGGAGTAAACACATGTTGCCGGTAGCTGGCGGGCGTAAAGTTGGCTTGGTTTACCCACCCAGCCTGCACCGTCCAGTGCGGGTCGAACTGGTAGCCTGCCCCCCCGTACACCCGGTTGCGCTCGAAAAAGGGGCCGCGCGTGTTGAAAAACACCTCGTCGTAAACGGATAGAAAAACTGTCTTGTTCGTGACGGTTGGGTGATTCAAGGGCAGGAAGCCGTTGAGGCGGTAGCGAATACGGTTCCGGTAGCGGTAAGAGCCTCCCGGCGTGATATCGTCGCGGAAAGAAAACCAGCGCTGCTCCACCCGGTAGCGGTGCTCTATTTTCAGGCGGGCGCTGTAGTGAGTAAACGTTACTTGCTCCCACAGGCGCTTTTCCACGTTCAGCGGGCCATTGCTCAGGTCCCGATAGTCAGATGTGGCGTAGCGGCCACCCGCTACCATAAAGGTGAAGTTCTTGGCCAAGTCGTAGCTGACTCCGCCCTTTAGCTCAGTGTAGAAATACTGCCGAAAGAGGCCATTGGCACGAGCCTGCACTTCGGCGTAGCCGCCCCAATGCTTCGGTCCACCCGGCAATATCACCGTTCCAATGTGCCAAGAGCCCCACTGCGGGTCGGGTACGGCGTTGGTTTGGGCCTCTGCCAACTGGGTACCTGCCGCGCACAGCACAGCAGTCAGGTAGGACGCGACTCGGTTGGGGGAGGAGAACATAGGCCAGTAGCATGGTAAGATTTAACCTAGTGCTAGCTTATAGAGGCTGGCCTACCTAGGCATTTGGAAGGCCAGAATTTGGCGTGCAACGCGTGCTACGAACAAAAGAAAAGGGCGTTTCCAGATTGGAAACGCCCTTTTAGGTAGCGGGGACTGGACTCGAACCAGTGACCTTTGGGTTATGAGCCCAACGAGCTACCAACTGCTCCACCCCGCACTGTTTGGTGATGCAAATGTAGATAGTTTTTCGTTAAATCCGCACTTGTAGTTACAAATACTACCACCTGATTGGTTTCTACCTGATTATCAGGCAGAATAATTTTCCATCTAAATACACGCACTATACAAGTGTGCAAGATTTTGGCAGCTAGCGCTCAGTTTGATTTACCGGACCGTACACGGGAGCACCTGCACTACTAACAACAACCACACTTGTATGAACCTCTTCCCTCACACGCTGCGCTGGGCCTTCCCAACGCTTGCCCTTGGTCTTTCACTGGCTGCCTGCAACTCCGCGCAGAACAACGAAGCCGGTGCCACTGCTACTACCACCCCAACCGATAGCGCGGCTACTACCCCCGCCGATAGCGCCACGGCCGGTCCGCAAGCGGTGAAGCCTGCTGGCCCGCCACCAGCCTGGGCACCCAATATTGGTCCGGAAATGCTCACGGTAATTGAAAAGCTGCAAAAGCTGCAAGGTCCTACTCCGCCAGAGAAGCTGCCCGTAGCTGAAGTGCGCAAGGCTCCTTCCGCTACCGATGCTACTATGGCCGTGATGCAAGATTTCCATGTACCCTCGCCACCTTCTCCCCTCGACACGATGAGCAAGGAAGTAGCTCCGGGCGTAAAAGCTCGCATCTACATGCCCAAAGGTGCTACCGGGCCGCTGCCCGTGGTGGTGTACTACCATGGTGGAGGCTGGGTTATTGCCAACCTCGACACCTACGACCCGTCTGTGCGGGCCCTGACGGAAAAGACGGGCGCCATTTTCGTATCGGTAGCGTATCGTCAAGCGCCCGAACACAAGTTTCCCACGGCCCACAACGATGCTTTTGCAGCTTACCAGTGGGTGCTGAAGAATGCCGCTTCCATCAAGGGTGACCCCAAGCGCGTAGCCGTGGCAGGGGAAAGCGCCGGCGGTAACCTAGCCGCCGCTGTGTGCATGATGGCCCGCGACAAGGGCGCTATGCAGCCTAAGCACCAACTGCTGGTGTACCCCATTGCTGGCTACGACATGAACACGCCTTCTTACCAGAAGAACGCCAACGCTAAGCCCCTGAGTAAGCCTTTCATGGGCTGGTTCTTTGATAAGTACCTGCGCACTCCCGCCGACGGGAAGAGCCCCATGATTTCCTTGGTAACGGCGCCTAACCTGAAAGGCCTGGCACCCGCTACCGTTATCGGCGCCGGCATCGACCCGCTGATGAGCGAGGGCAAAACCTACGCTGACAAACTACAGGCTGCTGGTATTCCCGTAACCTACAAGCTATACGAAAACGTGACCCATGAATTCTTTGGCATGGGCGCCGTTGTACCCGAGGCTATGCAGGCCGAAGACTTAGCCGCTGGCGAGTTGAAAAAAGCCCTTCAGTAAGCCAAGGCTTACGCACGCACTAAAAGCCCCGGCTCTTCCGAGCCGGGGCTTTTTGCTTTTTGACAAATCTGGCCATTACTGTACATGCTGCGCTGCTTCTTAGCGCCAGCAAGATGAGCCATACACAGATCTTGATTCTAAGAAGCCCGTGCTGCCTCAGAACCGGTTGGTGATACCGAAATGGATTTTAGAGGAGCCCAGGGCTATCTTCTGGTTAAGTTCTTCCGAGCGGCCCACGGAGTACACGAACTGAAATATGCCCGCGCCGGTGCGGAAGCTCAGTCCCGCGCCCAAGCCAGTAGGAGTATCGAGGGCAGTTTCCGTGGCTATACGCTGGCGCAGCCACGCTTGATCAACGAACACGAACACGTAGGAATCGGCCCCGGTGAACTGGCGGAGTTCGGCAGTGCCCACGGCGTACTGACTGGCATAGAACGCCAACTCGCTAAAGCCGCGGAGGGTAGCTAATCCACCTAACCGAAACAGGTCATTTAAGAACAGCCGTTCATTCACCAGTCCTTCGCCCCGGAGGCGGGTAAGGAGCACGCCATTGCCCCCAATGCGCACATACCGCTCGGCCCGCACGCCCACGCTCACCTGCGTCGAGCGCAGGGCTACCCCTTCGTAGAGGGTAGGGTCTAGCTCAGAGTTTTTGCTGATGCTTTTGGTACCAATAGCCCCCTGCCCCGTAATGGCCGTGCCACGCCGCGGGAAGTACAAATCGTCTAGGTTACTCCAAGCGTAGTCTAGGCCGTAGGAGTTAAACTTGGAATCGATGTTTTCGGGTAGGACCGTGAGCGTTTTAAACGAGGGGTTGGACAGCAGGCGGGAACTCCGGCGCTCAGTGAAAAACGCAACCCGCCCGGCGCGGGCCGTGGGGTAGGTGACCTGTAGGCGGGGCCGCACCGTCAGGAACTGGTTGCTTTGCTTGAGCAAGTTGAAGGTGCCTCCAAGCTCCAAGGGCGTTCCGAAAAAGCTGGGATGCACATATTGGGCATCAAGCAGTTGCGACAGCGCGTCGAGCTTGCGCCATTGAATACCAATACCCTTGCCCCCACCCCGGATATTGCGCAAGTTGATGGTTACGTCGCCGGTAATCTGCACGCGCTTCTCCCCTACTCCGGGGTTTGTGTTGGGTAGTACCCCCACGATGGCATCGAACTGACTAGCGGCCCGATCTTCCAAGAGAAAGTACACCCGCGCCCGCCCCCGGGCAAAACGCACCTCCGGATCGGCCTTGAGCTGCACGTAGGGTAGCTGACGAAGGCGGCGGGTGGCTTCGTCTAAGCGCTGCTGGCTGAACGGCTGCCCCGGGAAAATCTGCAGGTAGCGGGTTAAAAATTGCTTGCGCGTTTTGGTGGTACCCAGAACCTGTAAGGAGTCGAATAGTACGGGAGCGCCCCGCTGCAGCACCACGCGTCCCGCTATGTTGGCACCGTTCAGCTCCAGGGAATCTAGGCGCACAGTAGCAAAAGGGTAGCCTTGGTTTTCGGCCGCGTGCAAGATGCGCTCCTGAAGTCTGGCCCACTCCACAGGGTTGAACGGCTGTCCCCGAAACAGCTTTTCGCGGTAGCCGGCCTGCGTAAGCAGCCCGTCGCCGAGGTTGCCGTTGCGCAGACGCGCCCAGCGGAATTTCTCACCAACGTAAAGCCGAACCCGCAGGGAGTCGTGCCCCCAGTGCAAATCATCGGCTGAGGCCGTCAGATACGAATCGGCTTGCAGGGCCAGCACAAGGCTGCGCACATCGCGGAGGGCCGTCACCGAATCGGCAGCACTGGCTTTGTACCGGTAGCGGCGTAGCACAGGGCGGTCGGCCTCCTCCACAGCCACAATTACAGCAATAGGCCGCCGCACGGGTATAGGCCGACGGCTTGCCGTATCGGGGCGGGCGGTAGCAGGGGGTAGCGGGGGCGTTTGTAGCGGTGTTTGGCCTGGCGTGCCGGGGCTTACCTGCGCCCACGCCGACGGCCCAGTGCTCAGCACTAAGCAACTCAACCAAGCAAGAAAGAGGGCGCGGACGTACATTTGTGCTCTGAAACGCAAAAACGCGCTTTTAATTTCCCGAAAGTACACCGGAGTGCGGCTTGCTTGCGCCGGGGCCTACCATAACGTTCCTGCCCTTCACTGCTCAGCCTTCCACTGCCGCTGATGAGGCCTTGCTGTAGGCAGTAGCTCAGCAAAAGCAACTTCCGCTGGTGTTTCAGGTGTTATGTGTAAACCCCGTTCGTCACCTTTACCAACGGACGGGGCTTGCTCTTACTGGCGAAACTGCCACTCACTACCGTATGCGCTGGCCGCCACCTATCCAGGGCCGGCTTCTGTTTTTTGCTTTCCTCATGTCCGGCCTTTACCTCCATATTCCCTTTTGCAAGCAGGCATGCCACTACTGCGACTTTCACTTTAGTACCTCCTTGGGGCTGAAGGGCAGCGTAGTGGAGGCCGTGGTGCGGGAGCTAGCATTGCGCCATGCCTACTTAGGGCCACATGCGGTGCTCAACACCATTTACTTTGGTGGAGGCACTCCCTCACTGCTTTCGACTGCCGAGCTGGATGCTCTGTTTGCGGCTATTCATAAGCACTTTGCGGTAGCCCCCGATGCCGAGATTACCTTGGAGCTAACCCCGACGATCTGACACCGCCCAAGCTGCGGGAGTTGGCGGCTTCCCCCATCAACCGCCTCAGCATTGGGCTGCAAAGCTTCCACGAGCCTCACTTGCGGCTTATGAACCGGGCCCACTCCGCTCAAGAGTCGACGGTAGCGGTACAGCAAGCCCAGGCCGCGGGCTTCGAGAATATCTCGGTGGACTTAATTTATGGAGTGCCAGCCCCCGACCATCTCATCTGGGAGCAGGATATGGCGGCCGCCTTCGCCCTGGAGGTGCCTCACCTGTCTTGCTACGCCCTCACCATTGAGCCCGGTACAGTGTTTGGTCGGCAGGCAAAGAAAGGCCGCTTCTTGCCCCCACCCGATGAGTTTGTAGCTCAGCAGTTTGAAATGCTTCTGGAGCAAATGCAGCGCCACGGCTACCAGCAGTACGAAATCAGTAACTTCTGCCAGCCCGGCCGCGAGTCGCGCCACAACTCGGCGTACTGGCAGGGCGTGCCCTACCTGGGTTTGGGTCCTAGTGCCCATTCCTTTGATGGTCACAACCGGCAGTACACCGTCGCCAACAACCACCAGTATGTACAGGCTGTGCTGGAGCAGGGCCACGTGCCAGCCACTATAGAACACCTGACTACCTTGGATCGGGCCAACGAGTACCTGATGACCAGCCTCCGTACGGCTCAGGGGTGCAACCTCACCTACCTGCGCGACACCCTCGGGGTAGACTTACACCAACAGCACTCCGTGTATTTGCGGGAGCTGCACCGTACCGGGTTAGCAGAGCTCACCCCTAGCATCCTACGCCTCACCAACCGGGGCAAGCTACTAGCAGATCATATCACCCTAGAATTATTTCAGAGCTCAGATTCGGCAACGACAGGCAGTAGTACGCCCGTAAACTCCTAATTTCCCCTCCGGGAGGCACCTTTCTTCTATTCACACCTGCACTTTTCGCCCCCGGCCTGCTACCTAATCTGCTGCTAGTATATGAGAAGATTGATTGACGCCCTGGCTGATGATACTGATTTCTTTGTGGAACAGGTGCAGCTTACGGCCATTGTCTTCGACAACTCGGACGACGTAACTATCTGGCTACTACCCTTTTTGATCAGGAGCTGCACTTCTTTCACCTGGGCTTGCCGTTTCAGCAGCTCGACCTACTCCTGCGCTTAGCCGGAGCCCGCGCCGAGTCGGTGCAGGAAGACGTGGCCGATGCCCTGGCTACCGTCACGGAGTGGCCCTGCCTACTCGAATACAACACAGAGGCGAACCCGCCCGTGGCCTTGCCCAACGTGGCCCTAAAACTTTCCTGTACCTATCCGGCCGACGGTCCCTTCGGCGACGAGGATGAGGAAGACGACGAGGAATCGTTCGGCATTAGCCTCGACGCCGATAGCGAAGAGGCTGAAGAATACGAATCTGGCCAACCGCATAACATCTTCTACCTGGAAGACGTGTTTTTGCGCATTGAGCCCTGAGCCATTCGTACAGTTCGCCTTTGCCGCTACTGCGCACCTATTTTTAGCTGTTACTACTAGCCAGACCTGCCGTGTTCTACCTCATTCCGGGCCTAGGCGCCGACGAGCGGGTGTTTCAGAACCTGCTACCCCTGCTGCGGGGCAAAACGCAGGTACTGCTCTGGCTTACCCCCGAGCCCAACGAAACCCTACCTCACTATGCTGCCCGCATGGCAGCTATCATTCCACCGGAGCAGAAAGGCATCATCGTGGGTGTGTCGTTCGGGGGCGTGGTGGCTTTAGAAATCACCCGAACGCACCCTGGCCTACGCACCGTACTTATCAGCAGTATTCCCGATGCAAGTTGTTTGCCTCCCTTGCTGCGCCTTATCCGAGCTACCGGTGTGTACCGCTTGTTTCCTCCTCAGTGGCTTAAGCTATTTCCCAGGGCTGGACAGTGGTACTTTGGCGTAAAGCAGCGCGAGTACTCCTTGTTCAAGGAAATCCTTCGCGACATGGAGCCCGTGTATACCCGGTGGGCCATTCACCGCCTGCTGCACTGGGACAGCACAGGCGTGGGACGTAGCATCCAGATTCTAGGCACCGAAGACCGAGTATTTCCGCCCGGTCTCACACCCGTTGAGCATCTAATCCGCGGCGGGGGCCACTTCATGGTGATTAGCCACGCCCTCGAAATCAGCCAGATTCTAAACCAACTGCTAGAAGAAGACCAAGCTTTGCTGGCAGAAGCCCCTTCCCATCCTCCTGCTACCTAGTACTGCTTTTAACCTGCTTCTACTAGTTGATTTCACACGCCCGCTCCATGCTTGCTACCTATCCCTACCAAGGCCACACCTACTCCTTCGACCCCAGTACCCCGCTCGACATCTCCCTGCCCCTAGCGCCCGGCGAGCAGCAAGTAAATTGCTTCTGGGCCGAGCCGGTGCAGTTCGATGTAATTCGGGTGGGGAGCTTTGTGGGTAGCGTGGCCGAGGGTGGTAGCACCAATTACAAGCGCGTGCACCTGACCCCACACGGCAATGGCACCCATACCGAGTGCTACGGACATATCTCGCCCGCACCTGAGGCTACTTTGGACCGCTGCCTGCGGCGGTTTCTGTTCGTAGCTCGGCTAGTAAGCGTGCAGCCCCGCGTGCTGGCCAATGGCGACGCGGTAGTACTACTGGAAGACGTACGCCAAGAGTTGGCCAAGAACCAAACAGAGACCTTCTGTCCTGAAGCGCTTATCCTGCGCACCTTACCCAACGACGATGCTAAGCGCAGCCGGCAGTACTCTGGCACCAACCCTACCTATCTGGAGCCTGCTGTAGCACACTACCTCGTGGCGCAAGGTATTGAGCACCTGCTACTCGACTTGCCCAGCGTAGACCGGGAAGAAGACGGGGGCGAGCTATTAGCACATCATGCCTTCTGGCAGTACCCTTACGCTACCCGTCATGCGGCTACCATCACTGAGCTCATCTTCGTGCCCGATACGGTAGCGGATGGCCTGTATCTGCTGAATCTGCAAGTCACTAGCTTAGTCCTGGACGCCAGTCCTAGCAAGCCGGTACTGTACGCCTTACAGCCCTAGTTGGCTTTTATATAAGCTAAGATACTACAGCCCTACAAGCCTGCTGAAACAGATTCCCGCGTAATGCGAAAAGGGGACCGCCCTAATGGACGGTCCCCTTTGCTCAAAATTCCGGTCAATCCCGGAAGTTCTTTTAGTGCTACTCGGCCGAAACAGCTACTGCTTCTACCTCTTCCACACCAGCCGGAACTACCGATACGAACGAACGGTCTTTGCGGCCTTTGCGGAACTGCACCGTGCCGTCGATCATAGCGAACAGCGTGTGGTCCTTGCCGATACCCACGTTCTGGCCGGGGTGGTGCTTGGTACCGCGCTGACGCACGATGATGTTGCCGGCGATGATGTCTTGACCACCGAAAATTTTCACGCCGAGACGCTTGCTATGCGATTCACGACCGTTGTTGGAGCTACCTACGCCTTTCTTGTGTGCCATGGTATTGTTGAGTTGAGAGTTATTAGTTGCCTGTCGCCAGTTCAGTGTTGCCGAATCTTACGCAGACTAGCAACTGGCAACATAAAACAGGCAGCTCAATTACCCGATGCTGTTGATCAGTACTTTAGTGAACTGCTGACGGTGACCGTTCAGCTTCTTGTAGCCCTTACGGCGCTTCTTCTTAAATACCAACACTTTGTCGCCTTTTACGTGAGCAAGGATGGTACCGGTTACGGTTACGTCCAGCTCAGGAGCTCCAATGGTGAGGGTTCCGTTATCATCGGTCAGCAGGGCTTTGCCCAGCTCTACGGTGTCGCCGACGTTGCCAGCCAAACGGTGGGCGTATACAAATTTATTGGCTTCGACCTTGGTCTGCTTCCCGGCTATGTTGACAATTGCGTACATCGGCGTCTTCGCGGTTTCTGAAAAATGGAAGGCAAAAGTAGAAGTATGATTTTACAAATCCAAACCCTAACTCATTAAACCTCATTGCTCCCGCTTCTGCATCTGTGCCACAAGCTTTCAGAAACACCTAAGCAGGAACGCGCCAGCGGGTACGCGAATAGAATTTTTGTGGATAACCACAATTGTCCACAGGCAAAATGTGGATAACTTTTATTCATACGCCCTACTCTTATCTTATCCACACTGATTTATCGGGGTTGGCTAATGCTCACCTGCTTAGCGGCATAGCCAAAAATTAACACACAAAAAATGGTGGGGCGTGGTCCTGCTTCCCCGAAGCGGGGCCTATCTTTGGCTTCCTGTCCGAAGTACCGTCGGGCTACACGGTCGCAAACAAACCCGGCGGACCGGGGTTAGAACTGCCGCCCCCATTGGGGCCTCCCTATCCTTCTCTCGTATCAACTTTTACCCTGTTGCCATGGAACCTCTGCTCACCGAGAACCCCAACCGCTTCGTCCTCTTCCCAATCCAGCACAATGATGTGTGGCAGATGTACAAGAAGGCCGAGGCCTCTTTCTGGACGGCCGAGGAAATTGACCTCTCTCAGGACCAAAAGGACTGGGAAAACCTCAATGAAGGCGAACGTCACTTCATCAGCCACGTGCTGGCCTTCTTCGCGGCCTCCGATGGTATCGTAAACGAAAACTTGGCCGTGAATTTCATGCAGGAAGTGCAGATGGCTGAGGCTCGCTGCTTCTACGGCTTCCAGGTGATGATGGAAAACATCCACTCGGAAACGTACTCTCTGCTGATTGATACCTACATCAAAGACCCCAAGCAGAAAGACTACCTCTTCAATGCCCTGGAAACGGTACCAGCCGTTGCGAAGAAGGGTGAGTGGGCCATCAAGTGGATTAACTCGGAGAACTTCACCGAGCGCCTGATTGCCTTTGCCGCCGTGGAAGGTATTTTCTTCTCGGGCTCGTTCTGCTCAATCTTCTGGCTGAAAAAGCGGGGCTTGATGCCCGGCCTGACCTTCTCCAATGAGCTCATCAGCCGCGACGAGGGGCTGCACTGCGACTTTGCCTGCTTGCTCTACAAAGACCACTTGCAGAACAAGTTGCCCGAAAGCCGCGTGCACGAAATCATCCGCGACGCGGTGACTATTGAGCAGGAATTCGTGACCGACGCGCTGCCCGTAAACCTGATTGGCATGAACGCCCAACTCATGTCGCAGTACATTGAGTTTGTGGCCGACCGCCTGCTGGATGCCCTGGGCTACAGCAAAATTTACGGGGCGTCTAACCCCTTCGACTTCATGGAAATGATTTCGTTGCAGGGCAAAACCAACTTCTTCGAGAAGCGCGTGGGCGAGTACCAGAAAGCTGGGGTTATGAGTGAGCGGACTTCTAATGCCTTCTCCCTCGACGAGGATTTTTAATTGGCTAGCTGTGGGGCAAGTCTGAGGAGTAGCTCGTAGTACACGCAGTGCATTAGACAGCTGAATGCCACCAATGTAAGGGGGCGCTAATCATATGATTGGCGCCCCCTTTCGCGTTCATAGTAAAATCGTATTATTACCGCGGCAGCACGTAGTAGCTGCCCATTAATATTTTGACAGTCTGCCCTTTATTTCCACAATTTATACGCTCCGTACCCTATGAAAAAGGTCACTATTCTTCTGGCCACCTTCCTGCTGAGTAGCAGCCTCGCCTTTGCCCAAAGCGAGTTCAGAAAGCTAAACCAGCAAGCCGCTGATGCCTACGAGGCGAAGAATTATAAGAGTTCGGGTATGCTCTACGACCAAGCTTTTAAGCAATCCAAGGCCCAACCGAGCAGCGCGGACCTGTACAACGCCGCGTGCAGCTGGTCCCAGGCCGGCGACGCTACCAAAGCCTTTCAGTACCTTGATAAAGCTACCGCGGCCGGCTGGGAAAACGTGGCCCACGTGAAGCAGGACACCGATCTAACGGCCCTGCACACCGACAAGCGCTGGCAGCCCATGCTCACGAAGCTACAGGCCAGCGTAGCCAAGATAGAGGCCAACTACAACAAGCCCCTTAAGCAGCAGCTCGACTCCATTCACGTCCTGGACCAGGGCGGGCGGATGAAGTATGATGCCATTGAAAAACAGTACGGCATGAAGTCCCCGGAGATGACGGCGCTCTGGAAGGAAATAGATGCTACTGATGCGCATAACCTGCAACGCATCACAAAGCTGCTAGATACGCATGGATGGCCGACCAAAGCTGAGGTAGGGAACACCGGTACGACAACCGTATTCCTTGTGATTCAGCACTCTAACTTACCCGTTATGGAGAAGTATTTCCCCATGGCTAAACAGGCGGCCGAGCGGGGCGACTTGTCGAAATCGGCTCTGGCGCTGTTACAGGATCGTATTCTAATCGGACAGGGCAAGCCGCAGATCTATGGCAGCCAACTCCACACCGATTCTGCCACGGGCAAAACTGTATTCTCCCCCATTGAAGATGAAGCCCACGTAGATGAGCGCCGCGCCGCCATCGGAATGGAACCCTTAGCCAGCTACGCTAAGCGCTTTGGACTAGTGTACACACCGCCTGCGCAATAAAGCACCAACCTAACCAGCCCTAACGGTTGCTACACGGAACTGCTATTCACCAACTGCTCGTGCGCCACCTACCGGCGCGGCACCACCGCGGAGCTCTAGTGGCTAGGGCTACAGCTGTGGTCGTTGGCTAGCAGTGATGTTTGAGGCGCGGAAGGTAATACGGCCTGTTAGTGAGGGGCTTGCTACTCTACTACTTGAAACCAAGGACCTGGGTAAACTCGCTGAAATTTGTACCTTCTGGCCTCTGATATGACAGGCGCATTCTACTTACTCGGAATGATACGCCAACGTGCTTACCTGCTCCAACTTACTTCCCTCTAATATGTCCCACCATGTCTGAAAACAAGCTTGAAAACCCACCCCCTGTTGTTTCACGCCGAGAGTTCATCACCAAAAGCGCAGTAGCGGCGGCTGGCATTATGATTGTACCACGCTTTGTGCTGGGCGGTAAGGGCTACACGGCCCCTAGCGACCAGCTAGTAATTGCAGGTGTGGGCGTGGGCGGCAAAGGTGAAAGTGACCTGGCCAGCTTCTTTAAAAGCGGCAAAGCCCGCATTGGCTACCTCTGCGATGTGGACGACCGTCGCGCGGCTAAATCCGTCCAGTCTTTTCCTCAGGCCAAATACTACAAAGACTGGCGTCAGCTCTTCGACAAGGAAGCCAAGAACTTTGATGCCGTTTCCGTATCGACGCCCGACCACAACCACGCCAACGTGACCCTGGCTGCCATGCAGCTGGGCAAGCATGTGTACGTACAAAAACCCCTTACCCACGACATTTACGAGGCCCGGGTACTGACGGAGGCCGCCCGCAAGTACAAGGTAGTGACGCAGATGGGAAACCAGGGTGCCTCCAACGATGGCGTGCGGCAGCTGCGGGAGTGGTACGATGCCAAGCTTATCGGGGATGTGGATACGGTGTATTGCTGGACCGACCGCCCCGTATGGCCACAGGGCATTCCGTGGTCTTCCACGCCGGGTAAGGTGCCCGCCGAACTAGATTGGGACTTGTGGCTAGGGTCGGCACCGCACACTGCTTATATTGATAAGCTGGTGCCCTTCAACTGGCGCGGGTGGTGGGAGTACGGCACCGGGGCCCTCGGCGACATGGGCTGCCACCTGCTGGAGGCTCCCTTCCGAGTTTTGGATTTGCAGTACCCCACGGCCGTGCAGGCTAGCGTGGGCAGCGTGTATGTTGATGAGTTCAAGCGCGGCTACTTCCCCGAGAGCTGTCCGCCTTCTAGCCACGTCATACTCACCTTCCCCAAAACCTCGAAAACCAAGCACGACGTGACGGTACATTGGATGGATGGAGGCATTCAGCCTGAACGGCCCGCCGAACTCGGCTCCAACGAGTTGTTTGGCGATGGAGGCAACGGCATTCTGTTCGTGGGCAAGAAAGGCAAGATGATGGCTAGCACCTATTCTGCCAACCCGCAGCTGCTACCCCTTTCCCGTACCAGCAAAGTGAAGGTGAAGCCCACACTGGCCCGCGTGCCGGGAGGGGCTGATGGTCACTATGCGCAATGGGTGGAGGCGTGCTTGGCCGGTTACGGCAATAAAGAGGTAAGCTCGCCCTTCGAGCTGGCCGGGCCGCTTACGGAGGCGCTACTGGTAGCTAACCTGGCTATCCGGGGCTACGATGTCCGTCACGCCAATGCGGCAGGCAACGGCTTCACGTACCCAGGCCGCAACCTGAAACTGGACTGGGACGCCCGCCAAATGAAGGTAACCAACTGGGACGAGGCCAACCGCTTCGTGAAGCGGGAATACCGCCAAGGCTGGACCCTGGGAGTATAATCACGCATTCCAGCCGCGGGGCAAAACCCGCTCTATCCATCGGCGCAGCTCAACAAGGTTGTTGAACTGGGCGCCGATGTGCTTGCGTACGCTTGACCACCTCCCACCGACAATACCACTTCTGGCGGAATTCAGCAACCTTATTTCTAACCATTTTAGTTAGCTATATAGCAGCCCTCGAATTACAAAAACGCGTTGATTGGCAGCATTTTAAGCTTATGTGGAAAACTTCTAGAGAGAAGGTTTGTCCTGAGATTCCAGGACGGATATATTCGGAACCGTTGACCCTGCCACCTGGCGCGGTAACGCCCCGTATTTAGCCTGACAGCTTCGACCGGCTCCGCCCGGTCTTTCCATATCCCAACACCCTTCTACCTGCTACGCCTATGTTGGTAATCAAACGCGACGGCCGCCGCGAGTCCGTGAAATTCGATAAAGTCACGGCTCGCATTGAGAAGCTCTGCTACGGGCTCAATATGATGTACGTGTCGCCCATTGAGGTGGCCAAGAAGGTTATCGACGGCATTTACGACGGCGTAACCACAATAGAGCTCGACAACTTGGCGGCCGAAACTGCGGCTTCGCTCACGACCAAGCACCCCGATTATGCTATTCTGGCGGCGCGCATTGCCGTGAGCAATCTGCACAAGGTGACCAGCAAGTCGTTCAGCAGCACTATGAAGCGGCTGCATACCTATGAGGACCCCAAGACTGGCGAAAACGCTTCCCTCATTGCTCAGGATGTGTGGGAAATCGTGCACGCCCACGCCGCCACCCTCGACTCGGCCATCATCTACGACCGGGACTACAACTACGACTACTTCGGCTTCAAGACCCTGGAGCGCTCCTACCTGCTGCGCCTCGATGGCAAGGTGGTAGAGCGGCCCCAGCACATGCTGATGCGCGTGGCCGTGGGTATTCACAAGCACGACATCAACGCCGCCATCGAAACCTATAACTTGATGAGCGAGCGGTGGTTTACCCACGCCACGCCTACCCTCTTCAACGCCGGTACGCCCAAGCCCCAGCTCAGCTCGTGCTTCCTGCTCACGATGAAGGACGACTCCATTGAGGGCATTTACGACACGCTGAAGAACTGCGCCCTGATTTCGCAGAGCGCAGGCGGTATTGGCCTGGCCGTGCACAACGTGCGCGCCACGGGCTCCTACATCAAAGGCACCAATGGTACTTCCAACGGCCTTGTGCCCATGCTGAAGGTGTTCAACGACACGGCCCGCTACGTGGACCAGGGCGGCGGGAAGCGCAAGGGCGCTTTCGCTATGTATCTGGAGCCCTGGCACGCCGATATTTTTGACTTCCTGGACTTGAAGAAGAACCACGGTAAGGAGGAAATGCGCGCCCGTGACTTGTTCTATGCCCTCTGGACGCCCGACCTGTTCATGAAGCGCGTGGAAGCCAATGGCGACTGGACGCTGATGTGCCCCAACGAGTGCCCCGGCCTCGATGAGTGCTACGGCGAGGAGTTTGAGCGCCTCTACCAAAAGTATGAGCGCGAAGGCCGTGGCCGCAAAACCATTAAGGCCCAGGACCTGTGGTTTGCCATTCTGGAAAGCCAGACCGAGACCGGCACGCCCTACATGCTGTTCAAGGACGCTGCCAACAACAAGAGCAACCAGAAGAACCTCGGTACCATCAAGAGCTCCAACCTCTGCACCGAGATTATGGAATATACCGACAAGGACGAGGTAGCCGTGTGCAACCTGGCTTCCTTGGCCCTGCCCCGCTACGTGCGCCCCGACGAAGCTGGCAACCTGATCTTCGACCACCAGAAGCTGTACGAGGTAACCTACCACGCCACGATGAACCTCAACAAGGTCATCGACATCAACTACTACCCCGTGGTAGAGGCTGAGCGTAGCAACCGCCGCCACCGCCCCATCGGGCTGGGCGTGCAGGGCCTGGCCGATACGTTCATTGCCCTGCGCATGCCCTTCGAGAGCGACGAAGCCAGCGGCCTGAACAAGGACATCTTCGAGACCATCTACTTCGCGGCCATGACGGCCTCTAAGGACCTCGCCATCAAGGACGGTCACTACGAGACCTTCCCCGGCTCCCCCCTAAGCAAGGGTCAGTTCCAGTTTGATCTGTGGGGCGTAACGCCCGACTCCGGCCGCTGGGATTGGGAAACGCTGCGCGCCCAAGTAGTAGAACACGGTGTACGCAACTCTCTGCTGGTAGCCCCCATGCCTACGGCCTCTACGGCCCAGATCCTAGGGAATAACGAGTCGTTTGAGCCGTACACCTCCAACATTTATGTACGCCGCGTGCTAAGTGGAGAGTTCATGGTGGTAAACAAGCATCTGCTCAAAGACCTGGTGAAGCTGGGCCTGTGGAACGAGCAGATGAAAAATGCCATCATTGCCGCTAACGGCTCGGTGCAGGACATCCCGAACATTCCCCAGAACATCAAGGACCTGTACAAGACGGTGTGGGAGATTTCCCAGCGTCGCATTATTGATATGTCGGCCGACCGGGGCGCGTACATCTGCCAGAGCCAGAGCCTGAACCTGCACGTGCTGAACGTGAACTTCGGCAAGCTCACCAGCATGCACTTCCACTCCTGGAAGAAGGGTCTGAAAACCGGCATGTACTACCTGCGCACCAAAGCCGCCGTGGATGCCATCAAGTTCACGGTGCAGAAGCAAGCCGCCGAGACCCTGGAGCCGCTGAACGTAGCCGCCCAGAACGCCTCCGACATGGCCTGCTCCCTGGATAACCCAGACGCCTGCGAGGCCTGCGGTTCGTAATTTAAAGGCACTGAAAAGGGACTAGCTGTTAACAGCTAGTCCCTTTTTTTATATTCACCAATTATGGCATTGGAAACGTTTGCGCTAGGTATTTTCATAAAGTCTATGTTCTCTCTCTTTA